>CAYUTF010000002.1:0-115638 GCA_964447495.1 uncultured archaeon | reverse complement strand
AATAATAAAATTTATGTCGGAAGATAATCAAGACTTAATAAGATTTGCAAATAAAAGGTTCTCTGAAGTTCTATTGGATGGACTTAGACTTTTTGCGAAAAATTGGTTAAGGTTAATTCTTCCCTTCGCTCTATTTTCGATTATTTCTATTGTAATCAGTAATATAATCGTTGTAGAATTGAATTGGCAATATATTCAATTAACTCCAGCAGTAGAAGCAATCTATGCAATGGATCCTACAGCTATTACTGAAGAACATTTAATTTTATTGCTCCAATATTTGGTTCTAACGTATGTAATAAATATAATCACAAGTATTATTGGAACGATTTTTACTGCTTTGGCAATGAGTATTGCGGGTACTTATCTTTATAGATATTATACAAATTACACCAGCAACTTGACAGAAGGATTTAAGGGGAGCTTTAATAAGAATATATTGATTATTCTCTTGTTATTCAGTGTATTTGTACCTTTAGGAACGCTACTTCTTTTTATCCCAAGTGTCATAATTTTGGGTTATTATATTTTCATATTTTTTACTTATCGCGATAAATCTATTGAAAAACCATTAAAAGAAGCGCGAAATCTGTCTCGAGGTGCTTTCTTGAAAATAATAGGGATTTTTCTATTAGCAGCCTTTTTGGTTAGCATAATCAATTTATTATATCAAAGTCTTATCGGCTTAGCCTGGAACTTTGATTCGGCGACATATATATCGTGGTATAATCCAAGTACTCGAAATTATTCTATGATAATATTAGATGATTTGATTTATTATCAATTAATAGGTATAATTTTTTCTCCTCTCTTTATCTGTCTATTGACTCCTCTCTATACCACACTAAAGGCAAAACGTCAATTAGGATATACATACCAAAAAGGCTATTATTCTATGCACCAAGGATATACTCAAAAGTCAACTATTCCAACAATAGATTCTGAGATATCACAAGGAGACCTCTTACGAGAAGATCAAGGCTTTTATTGCCCATTTTGCGGTTTTCATATGCCTGCTAAATTAAGATTTTGCGCGAATTGCGGAGAGTCATTAGAATTTGAATCATGAATTAATTGTAAGTGAGTTTTATGCATTTTAAGATAAACTATAATTTTGAGTTAAGATCAGGAGACTTAAACGATCCCATTGTATTAATTGGATGGCCTGGTATTGCTTTAGTTGCAAAAATAGCAACAACTTCAATTAAAGATTCTTTAAAAGCAGAAGAGTATATGACTATTGAATATTTTGATTTTCCTCCAAAATCAAACGTCGAAAAGGGCGAATTAAAAATACCCACTGCAAATGTGTATTATAAAAAAAAGAGCGAAAGAAATCCTAATGATTTCTTCATTTTAACAGCAAATTATCAACCGCAAACTTCTAAAGGAGTTTTCGAGTTTTCCCAAAAGTTTTGTGAAGAGATGGATAGAATAACTAACGGAAAAATTAAGATGTATGTAAGTACTGGTGCAATGATTTCAGAAAGTATAGAATCTACCCCAAATGTCCATATCTGTGGAACAGACGAGGATATTGTAAATTCATTTCTAAAGTTTGAAAATACAAAATTAATGGAAAATGGAGTTATTGCAGGAGCAAATGGAATATTACCTGCTTGGGCAGGACAGAAGGGATATGCTACAGGAATTTGTTTATTAGCCGAAACATTACCTTTACCTATGATGACATTGGATCCAAGAGCTTCGAAGGCTTTAGTTACCATATTAAAAGATTACTTTAGTATTGAAATGAATTTTGATGAGCTTGACAAGCAAATCGAAGAAATGGAAACCGTTATAAATTCTTATAAGAAGCAGACAGATCATTTCATGAAAAATCTACAGCAAGATCGTGGTCCTGATTCATATTTTCGATAAATTAAAACTCTATTATTTGACTAGTTTTATTTTTGAAAAGATAATGTTTTAAATTGCAATCAATTTTACTACCTAATTAAATTTTGAATAATTACCAAATTAGGAAATTTATATAATGAAATTCTTTAAACTCTTTAATCCGTTAAAAATAAGGAATTTAGAACTTTCCAATCGGATAGTAATGCCTGCAATGCATTTAAATTTAGCTAAGAATGGCTTTATTGAAGATAAATTAATAGATTTTTATGTTGAAAGAGCAAAGGGAGGAGCTGGATTATTAATTGTTGGTGGATGTTATGTGGATATTTATGGAAAAGGATTGCCTTCCATGATCGCCGTAGATGATGATAAGTACTTGCCTAAACTTACAGAATTTACAAAAGAGGTTCATAATGCTCGGGATGATGTAAAAATATGCTGCCAACTATATCATGGTGGAGCATATGCATTTCCTGACATAATTGGCAGGCAACCAATCGCACCATCTGCAGTTTATAGTAAATTTAGTAAAACTACTCCTCGTGAAATGACTATGGAAGACATTAAACGAGAGCAAAAAGCTTTCTCTGATGCTACAGTTCGAGCTAAAAAAGCAGGATTTGATGCTGTAGAGATTTGTGCGAATGCTGGATATTTACTTGATCAATTTCTCTCTCCGAAAACAAATAAAAGAACGGATCATTATGGTGGGGTCCTTGAAAATCGATTAAGATTTCCACTTGAAACTATTGAATTGATGCGATCTAATGTGGATGATTTTATAATCGGTTATAGAATTTCTGGTGATGATTTTGTTCCTGGAAGTAACACTTATAAGGAAAAAGCGATTATAGCAGAACAACTATGCAAAAATCTTGACTATTTTAATATCACCGGCGGTTGGCATGAAACTAAAACACCTCAATTAACAATGGATGTACCAGAAGGATGTTATACTTATCTAGCTGAGAATATTAAAAATCATGTTCATATTCCAATTTTCTCTTCTAATAGGATTAATAATCCTGAGTTAGCTGAGCAAATATTAATGGCAGGAAAAGCAGATGCGATTTGTATGGGACGTGCATTAATTGCGGATCCATATTTACCTATGAAAGCGAGAAGTGGAGAAATCAGAGATATTATGAATTGTATCGGATGTAATCAAGGATGTTTTGACAATGTATTTAGAATGATGCCAATTACTTGTTTAAGGAATGCTAGAGCCGGAAATGAAGCAAAAACAGAATTAAAACCTCTTAAGGAAAAAAAGAAAATTATGGTCATAGGATCTGGTCCTGGAGGATTAGAAGCGGCGAGAATTGCGGCCATTCGAGGTCACGAGGTACATATTTTCGAACGGGATGATAAAATTGGAGGTCTCCTAAATATCATTTGGATTCCCCCTGGAAGAAACGAATTTAAACGAGTGATTGAAAATTACACTTATTGGATTCAAAAATATGGAATTCATACTCATCTACAAACTAATGTTACTATTGATTCAGTTAAAGATTTTAACCCGGATATCGTATTTTATGCAGCAGGTTCTAAACCAGTAATTCCCCCGCTTAAAGGAATAAAAAATAAGAATGTTTTCTGGGCAAATGA
Organism: uncultured archaeon; assembly: GCA_964447495.1. Classification (GTDB taxonomy): domain Archaea; phylum Asgardarchaeota; class Lokiarchaeia; order Sigyniarchaeales; family SOKP01; genus SOKP01. The sequence goes on along the minus strand of CAYUTF010000002.1, from coordinate 112,167 downwards.
TGTTTTTAGTGGCGATGCTCCAGTTGGAAAAAATAATGTGATTATTGGTGGTGGAGCTACTGGCATCGAATTAGCAATTTATATTTCTAAATATGGGGCGATAACTCTTGAAGCATTTGATTTTTTAACCTTCTATCATGCTTTAGAACCAGAAGTGGCTTTGGAGATGCTACAAGCTGGAAGAAATAAAGTAACTGTTTTAGAAAAGTTACCTAAATTAGGGTCTGCACTAGGAAAAACAACTAAATGGGTTCTATTAGATAAATGCGTAGCTTTAGGCGTAGATTTAATTACAAGTGTTGATGTTACAGAAATCGGGAACGATTACGTTAATTATAAGGATGCAAATGATAGAGATCAGATAATCAATAATGTAGATTATGTATATTACGCAACAGGGGTCATCCCTGACGATGAGTTATCCACACAAATAAAGCAATTAGGTAATATAAAGATTGAAAAGATTGGGGATGCTAGAAAACCAGAAACAGTAATGGAAGCTGTGAGCAGAGGATATAAAATCGGGAATAACGTATAATTCTAAAAATTCAATATTATTGTTTTTTTTTAAATAATTTTTAAAATATAGCAAAAACTATTATTGATTATATTGCAGAAAACCAAATCTCTTGATGAAAAAACCAATTCACTTGATGTAAATGAGAAAATTTCTCATAAAATTAACGGTATTGATGAGAGATCAAGGAATTACATCAAAGATGTTGTCACTCTTGTAAATAAAGAGATTGGAATAAATAAAATTCTTTCAATTGTACTTTTTGGAAGTCAACAATCTCAGAATAAAAAAGAAAATACTATAATTTCAGATTGCGATCTTCTTTTCATTTTTAAAAACAGAGTATCTTCAAGACATATACGCGAAATTGAAAAATATTTTATTGCTCTTGAAATAAAACATAAATTTAAAGATGCAAACAAGAATTTCATGAGAAATTTAATAACAGTCATACAGCATGCCACAGGAATGTTTATAAGTCATTTTTTAACGAAAGAAAAGTTTTGGAGGAATGCTACCTTTCATAAAATTTTTCAAGTAAATAAAGTGTTTTCAGCAATATTTGCACCTCGCAATATAGTTCTTAGTAATGTTATATCAAATAGTACTATATTATATGGTGTCGATCTGACAGCAACAATAAAAAAAAATATCAAAGTATCTGTTTTTGAAATGTTTAAGAGTACTGTGATGAATCTATTTATTTCATTTTTTGCTTTATTACTTTGCCCTTTTAGACAATTAAAGTCTATTAAATTTCAGTTAGAAGCTATTAAATGGTCATTACGATCCTCTAACTACTACTGTTTCCGTGATGCTAAGCAATTAGATAATATAGTAGAGCGATTTATATCTTTTGAAAGCGATAAACGTAAAGAAAAAGCAAGATCTTTTTATACTAACTTTTTAAAATTAAGAAAGGAACCTGTTAACAATTTAGGTTTTATTTTACGTTGCCCAATTAGAATCTTAAAAATTCATATCAAAGCAATTACGTATAGAAAGATGATAACTAAAGGCGGTATTAGAATTCCATCGGAACCAAAATCTAAAATTGATCCAAGTCGTTCCTTTCCATTACAATTTTAATATTTAAGATTTATATTAGGCTTTGACCCGTGGACGTTCACTCCGTTAAGTAAGGAAATCTTTAAAGGCGGTGAAAAAGCGGGAGGGTATAAGCGCCACCACTTCCTTGCGCTTATATTCCGCAAGATGACTTCTCATGTTGACGACTTCGTGCTGACCAGCGATGATATCCATCTCAGTGAATATGAAAAGTTCCTGAAGGCAAATGGACTCGATGCGGAAGTTTACGTGAAACAACTCATGAGCAGCTTGGTGGAATTGATCGAAATGAAAGGCCAGAACGGAAACTTCATGAAAATCGATGAGACGCGTATACGAGATGTATTGCGTAGAAACTTCGGCGAGACGGAAGGGGAGGCAATATTAGATCGGTGGATGAATGGCGATCACCAATCAGATTTTACTGCAACTTTAGATGAGTTTAATGATAGAAGGGAAGATGCTTTCAATGGTAAATATGAATACTTTTTATCCCAGAATTATGATACTGCGTATTCTGCATATTTTAAAGAAGTTAGCAAGATTACTTTAACTAAAAATCTTCTCGCCACTCAAAGTAATGCTGATTTCCTCAACATCATTTATCAAGGGCGATACACTTTTGCTTTAAGTAAAAGTATTCAACAACGTATAAAGATTTAGGTTTTTCATAAATTCTACATTATATTCATAATAAGGTCAAGATTCGAAATGAGTGAAGATAGGCAAAATTCGGAAAACTTCTACGGCGTAAAGATTTAAATAATGTGATTTCCATACATTTCATAACCCTAAAAAATAAAAAATTGAAGGAAATGATGGCTTTTAAAAATAAAAAAACAATATTAATAAAAGATCCGCAGTTGAGAAAAATTAGAAATAACTTTAGAAGGCTCATAAAGATAGCTTGCAGAGTAGAGCAGGATAGGATTCATGATAAAGATTCGGAGTTGAGAGAAAATGTTAATTATTATGATGATCTTGATATCCGAAGGCAAGCAAAAGAACTCAACGAGCAAATTTGGACAATCGAACAACCGCTACGAGATTCCATTTTAGAATGCCCCGTATGCTTCAAGTCCGATAAAGATATGACCTACAATCCCGTGCGGAAAGTATGGTACTGCACGGACTGTTATGAGAAGCTGAGAAAGGGAAACATCGAACGAGGCACACCCGAAGAATCTCCTTAGCCTTTTTCTTATCTCTTTCTTAAAAAGCAACTCTTGAATAAAAGGTTTTAAATATCCATATTTCTTTTATACTAAAAAATTAAATAATACAAGATTGAATAAAATGATGACTCTTAAAAAGAAGCGGACTATTATTATCAAAGATCCGCAGTTGAGACAAATCAGGACTAATCTTAGGCAGCTCATTAAAATTGCTTGCAGAGCAGAGCAGGCTAAGATCCACGAAAATAAGAGCTCATTAAGAAAAAATAAAGATTTCTATGGCAATGAAAACATTCAGCGACAGATGAAAGAGCTTAATGATGAATACTGGGCAATCGAACAACCGCTACGAGATTCCATTCTGGAATGCCCCGTATGCTTCAAGTCCGATAAAGATATGACCTACAATCCCGTGCGGAAAGTATGGTACTGTTCGGAATGTTATGAAAAACTGAGAAAAGGAAACATTGAACGAGGCACTCCCGAGGAATTTCCTTAGTCTACTCCTGGGTAAATAATAATTAAATAACGTAAATATTATAGATGCTTCATGATTTCTAAAAACTGGGTTAAAAGAAAAGCTCATTGGGCAGAGTTTAATTATCACGATGGAACATTATTAGATTCAGTAGGAAATATGAGAATTGTTCCTGGCAAAAGTAATATGTATAAAAAATTTAAATCTGAATCTGGTGATTCTGCTATCTATGAATTCACTAGCGTAAATAAATTTATTAAAAACGCTGAACTAACGAGAGGTGCCTTTATTCCTATTCATAGGGATCAATGGGATAAAAATGACAAATGGGTTTATACTGATTTCATCTTAGTTGGAAAAGAGATTCGGTTTGGATATTCTCTCAGATATCTTAAGGTGGCATTAAAACTGGTTAAAAACGCTGAAATAGGATTGCCCGATAAAATTCTTCCCTTAGTAATACGATATGAAAAAATTACAGTATTATTAGCTCCTTATGAAGTAAAAGAAAATTCCGGAAAAATTGACGATATGTAATTAACAGACTAATTATTTTGATTTGAAACATAAAAATATAAATATTGGAAAATTCTTTTTAAATTGTAAATACAATTGCATTTTTTTTTGTGAACCCCTAAATTGTGGGTTGAATTATTCTAAACTTTAAAGAGATTAACCGAAACGGTGAGATAATGGTCGAGGAAATAAATATACGCGAGCTCTTCTTGGACATTCTCGCAATCGTTAAATTCGAACTTAGATTTTACAAGGACAAGGAGTCGCCAATGTTCGAGCGAATTGTGAAGACGCGCGTGTTCCAACAGAAGCTCCAAAAGCTCAAGGATTTCATTAATCAATATTTTGAAATAATGTATAAAGATGAGGAAAGCCCTATTAATCAAGCTGCATTACGGACGCAACTAGATAATATCGCAAGAATCACTAATTATTACAATGATTTATCTGGATTTTATAAGGATCAAACCCAAACTCTCATTACAAAAGATAAATTGCACAGTTTAGTTGATTACAGTCATATAGAAATTTTATTTTTAGTCTTTACCAATATTTTAGATTGGGAACATTATAAGAGCTCGCTAATCTTCCCACATGATAAACATAAAGAGAAACTTTTAAAAGAGTTTTTAAGCAAGCTTGCTAGTTCAGATATAAAAGATGTTGCGGATTTAATTGATTTAGAGCAATCTATTGATAGTTTTGTACAAAGCATTGAAGTTGAACTATAATTTAATTCTTAGAACATTCTTTTTCTCTAAAATTTATTCAAATTTAAATTTATAATCAGTCATATTCTTTTACAGCATGCTGAAAAACCGAAATTCAATTTTTACGAATATTTTATATTGGGGAACAAGAAAAATTGAAGAACAGATATCTTCTCTTATATCAGATTTTTTGGAAGAATAATAATTATATACTTCAATTTCATTGAACTATCGGGAAATTCAATCAAAAAAATTTTTATACTCGAACTTTTACATGTATTACAGAAGAATATATATATCATCATCAAATCTGGTAGTTTTTCTCACTATTGGATTTTTAATAGAACTTTAGGTTATAAAATAATGGATTGTGTAGCCCGAATTTTAGAATTCTACGATAAGAAAGAAAAAGAGGGAATACTCCAGTCCGATTTAAATAAATTGTGGTTAAGCAATCTATTAATAAAGATAATGTCTAATCTCAATGGAAATGCTAATAGCTTAGAGTTTAGAAACTGTTTAATATTATTAGTTAATTTATTTGGCAATGATGGTGGTGCAGATCATTATAATAATAAAGGAAAAGATATTCAAGAGTTATCTCATGATGAAAAGCACAATTTTAAAGAGATTATGTTAAGAGAATTAATGAATAATTAATAAAATTTCAAAAAACGTTTAATTCTACTTCTTTCCAATTATCATATTCATTAAAAATTACATCAATTTCCTTGATTATTTTTAAAATCGCATTTTTTGTTTCCTTTTCTTGTCCAAACGTTTCTAATATTACATTGGAAAGATTAACATCATACTCATTTGTTAACTCAGAAATTTTCATTAAATCTAATCTATTAATCCCTTTTTCTTCAAGTTGTTTAAAAATCCCTTCGAATTCTTCTTTTAGTTTGATAGTTGCTTTTAAAGATTCTGATGTTTTATTATATAAATCCTTTTCTTTATCATATGCAACTAAATCTTCTTTACTTAAATCAGAATTATCATCTATGATTTCTAATCGCTCATTTAAAAGATTCTTAACTCTCTCATATATTTTTATTGCTTGAATGATTTTAGCGATACTTTTCAACAAATCATTTTTTCTTAATAGTCGTGCTTCAATAATTTTTAAATAAGCATCCTCATAGTAAATCTGAAGTTCCCCAAAAGTACTCTTTTTGCCTTCAGCGATCAGTAAATCAATTTGTCTTAAGTCCTCACTTAATATATCTCTTTCTTTAGCTGATAGGTCATCACTTTTCAATAATTTAAATATTTGATTAGCCATCTGTTTAATTGATTTGGCTCTCATATTTAATTTTCGACATTTCTCCCCAATATTAGTTATACTCCTATTTTTTCCCTCTTTCTCGCAATAATTAAATATTTTAATTGCATCGTCTAATAGTACATTAAATTTTCCTGGCTTAGATAAAATATAATATCTCGCATCTTGAATCTTTTGAATAGCTCTGTCCATTTGAATTTCCAATTCAAAAATATAATCTAACAAACTGATCTGTTTTCTTTCTGATAAAATCATAGATTTTGAAGTAAGATCATTTCCAACAGAACGTGTAGCAAGGATCCACATAAAAATGGCGGGAATCCAAAACAATGTAGAAAAAAGCATCATATGAAAGATACTACCTAAGAGAGAAATTAAAAGATAGGATATAAGAAGAGTCAATCCTTTGCCCACTTGTTCTGAAAGATTTAAAAATGAAACAGAAGTGCCCCTATGTTCGGGTAAATTTATATCAATCATTACCGCATTTCTATTTGCAACTGGTCCAGCACTGAATATTGTACCAATTAATCCAAAAATTAAATAGAAAATATAATTTGGATACTTAGAAAAAATCTCACCAATAGTTAAAAACATAAATCTTGCTATATCTGCCAATGGGATTGGTGTTGGATAAGTAATATCTAAGTCAGCTAGTTGTATGGGTGTTATAACAAGCAAAGTAATTACGAAAAATGGGATTGAGAATATTAAGCAAACTGTCGCTAACCTCGTCCGATTTTTTTTGTTTTTTCTATATAAAATATCCCCTAGATATGATAGAATGGAATTACCTAAAATATAACCTATCCCTAAGAGACCTGCGAAAATAGTGGCTGTTTGTAACCGTATTTCTAATGGTAATTCATAAAAATAATAAATATTTAACATTGAAGTGAGAAAAAATATCGTAATCGTCCCTGGAATTATTGAAAAGAAATTCTGTACAATTAAATAGCGATTCGTTTTCTTCTTTATTATCCTCGATAAGTCCTCTTTTGAAATAGTATATTGGTATTCTAAATGCATTTCAGATAATTCGATCAACTCATCTTCTTTTGCTCCTCGTTGCGGGATTTTTACAAAAAATAGTATAAACACAATTACCATACTTATCGCTGAAAGAAGAAAGAAGGGGAATCTCCACGTTAAAATAGGTCCTAAAAATGAAGATAATGCTTGACCGATCCCATTTGATATAGAACTTAAAATAGCAAGAGTACCAAACCATCCGGATCGTTCATCAGGAGGTATGGAATCAGAAATAATCGAATACCCTACAGGTAAAACACAACCAAGCCCTGCTCCTGACAGCATTCTTGAAATTACTAACATCTCATAATTGATTGAAAAAGCGGTTAACATCATTCCTATTGTCCAAGAGAACGCCCCAGCCATTATTATTTTTGTTCTATCGATACGATCGGTATAATATCCCCAAATCAACGCAAAAAAAGCACTCACTAAGACGAAAAAAGCGTCTGGAATTGCTAATAACGCTTCAGGGATGAGAAATTCGGATTGTATTGAAGCATAACTAGGAATAAGCATATTAGCACACGCTATTGATACAAAAAGTAATAGCATTACTAAAATTATTGGGGTAAGGTCCTTAACTTTTATTTTCGTAAATTTAAAGCGTCCGATAAGCAATTACCATATACTATAATTAATATTAATTAACATTTGAGAATTAAAAAAAGCTATTAATCATAATTTTTATGAATAATTATAGAAAATGAAGGTCTGTTTTCTATTTTTATTGTGTCTTTTTTAATAAAGCATCGATATGTAATTCGAGTGAATTCAATACGGGAATGTTTATGTCTTGTTGGTTAATCAGCATTGGAAGCTCTGTGCATCCAAGTATAACTCCATCTACATTATACTTTTCAATAAGTTGAATAAGATAATTTTTACTCTTATCATATATAACGCCCAATACTAATTCTTTGAAGATGATTTCATTAATTTTATTCTGTTCTTTTAATGAAGGTGTTAGAAGTTCCATTCCCTTCTCTTTAAAGATTTTTTGATAAAAACTAGATTGCATAGTAAATTTAATTCCCAATAAAAGCAAAGTATTTAATCCTTCATTATAAGCTTTTTCCGCTACAATTTCAACAATGTTTATGATTGGAACATGAGTGTTTTCTTGTAATTCATTGAAAACAGCGTGAGGCGAGTTAGCGGCCATCACAATAATATCTACACGCGAGGCTTCTAAACTTTTAATTCCATCTAGTATATAATTTATATATCCTGTTTTATCATGAGCATCTTCCAAATCAGTAAATTTTTGGAAATTAAGACTAAAAATTACAACTTCCGGATAATGATAGTTTAAATGGGTTTCATAATATTTTGACATCAATAATTCATAATACTTTATAGTAGATTCATAACTTATTCCCCCCAAAATACCAATTCTTAATTTATCCATCTTTCCTATACCTCCTTTCCCATTCAACTCTCATAATGATGTTTTTCATATCTTTCAAGTGATCTGTCGCTAAAATACCATTAAGATGATCAATCTCATGTTGTACCAGCTCTGACATTGAATTGTCAAACGTTTCCACTACTTTATTCCCCTTTGTATCCTGAAATCGTACTTTAATAGTTTTATACCTTCTTATATTAACGAAAAATTCGACGTTAAAGCAATAGCAACTATCCCATATATCTATAGTTTCTTCACTATGCCAAATTACCTCTGGATTAATCATAGTAAAGGTTCTATCTGGTAAGTTGTAAAATATAACTCTTTTAATATAATTAATTTGAGGAGCAGCTATTGCACGCCCTATCTTTTTTTCTTTTTGAAGTTGTAACAATGTATCTTTAAGATCATTAACTATGTTAATTAAATCGGAGTTAAATTCCTCAATATGAACGCAATTTTCTCTTAATTTTGGATTTCCTAAAAGCAATACTTCCTTTATTGCCATAATTCATATAAGAAAAGCGATTAATTTTAAACTTTTTAAAGAGAAAGGCAATAAATTCTTTTATAAAATAATTCCAAGAAATGAAAATGAATAAAATGAGAATAAGTATAGCTTGAAAGCGAGAGGAAAAAACCTTTTTTTTTTAAAACAAACAAAGAAAAAGGAAAAAGGAACTTAAAAACTATTTTTTCTTTATATTTTTATAATATTCAATAAGCCCTCTAAAAACATAACAAGCGTTAATATATCCCTTACTTGCGGATCTCTTTAATTTCTCGTTTAAGTCTTCTTTGCCCAATGAGGAAGCATCCTCTTTTTCAATGGTAATATTTAATTCTCTAATATTATAATATTCATCTATTGTTGTTTATGCTATTATAGAAAGTTTATGAACAACTTCATATAATCTATATAAAAAATCGTTTTCATCCAAACTAGTCATTTTTTTCACCTCGAATAAAAAACCCATAAGAATTTAGTTATTTATTTTTTCGTCTCTTAAATCTAAATAGTTTTTTCGAGTGTTTCTCCTCTGAAGGCTTATAGTTCCCAAATATGAATGGAGGATGATTTTCTGTAATTTTAACATATTTATTTTCTACACGAAAATTCTTAATCTCAAAACTCTTAGCATAAAAATGAACTCCAATATTCATAGTCTCTCCTTCCAATTCCTGTATTAGTTTATTGAATACTTCCCATTCTTTCTCGTTTAAAGGTTTATTACAATATAACTTTTCTAAAAGGGATTTCCATTCTTCTTGAGTCATATCGTCTGGCTTTTTCCTTAAATCAATTCCATCTAATATATTTCTTTCTCTATCCATTTTCTTTCACCTCTGGAAAATTCACAATAAAAAAATTCTTATAAAAACGATTAAAAATAATATAGAAGATATAAATAGAAGACCTACTATTCTATTTCTGTCATGGATTTTCTTTTTCTCTTCTTTCCATTTTAATGAATTTATTATGGGAGTGAAATGTTCTCTCGTTGGGTGAAAATGATATAAAGGGACGTGTTTCACTCCTAATGAAAACTCACTTCTTGTTGTATGCATTAAATAATTAAATATTTCCCATTCTCTATCGGTAAATGGTTTAAGATAATACATTTTAAAACAAAATGATTTCCATTCCTCATTAGTAATAAATAATTGTCTTTTTAGCTTTCTAAAATCTTCCTCTTTGTCCCATTTCCACCAAACACCCTCCACATTATCAGTATTATGAACGATTGGAACTTTATAATAACCACCAGAATCTTTTTGTAGTGAGATGCTAGAATCAGTATGTTTCCAAACATTAAAAGTAATACTGAAGTAATTTATTCTGTGTGTTCTTTCCCATGTACTAACTTGTTTCACCCTCTCTTGAAAATCCTTCCATTCTTGGTCGGTTAATTTTTTCATTTTTCTTTTTTCACCTCACCAGTTCCAGAGATAACATGAGTATTTAAAAATTTGTTGGAATAAAATCAGGAATTTGAAACTTTTTTCGTATATCTTGCTCGACTTTTTTATAGTATGATGGTTTAGAAAGAATTCTATATCTGTCGAAATCATAAGTCGAAAGAGATTTTGATTTCAAATCATTTTTTTCTGATCGTGAAATGCCGATTTCACGAAGATTATTATAGCTTTACTAAAATAATTGGTGTGAATTCTCACCATGTTTTTTTTTATTCATGATCTTCACACTCCTCTACATAATAACTTTTAAATTCAGGTTCCCATTCTTTAATCCCTTTATCCACCCTTTCCTTCAAACATGGTTTTCTACAAATTTCATATGCTTTCATCTTAATATCTTTATCATCTGTTGTCTTCGTACCCTCAGAAAAAGGATATATTCTTTGAATAGTACAAGGATATATTTTACATATTAATGGTTCATGTGGATGCAAAGAACATAATTTCGTTTCTTTATCAAGATAAGGACAAGTACCGCCATTAAATCGAATAACTGCACCCCAATATATTCTATCAATACCACCTTCATTTATTTCATAGAACATTCTATCTTCGCTACTAGTAATATTTCTTTTTATATGGGACACATCGTAACCAAATTCAAGCAATTCTTCATAATCTTCTTTCGTTATCTGTATATCATGTCGGTATGCGCCACAGCAAAGACCGCATTTTTGACATTCATAACCATCTTTCTTTTTAATAACTTCCACTAAATGATCCAATTTTTTTTTATCCATTTCTTCTCACTCATCATTTAACAATAAGATAGAGTGGAGCTGGGGGGAATTGAACCCCCGGCCTCTTACGGTTAGGTAAAAGTGCCTTAACTTTCGCATGCCAAGCGAACGATCTTCCACTAATCCACAGCCCCAATGTTAATAACAGCTATATATCAACATTTCAAAACACATAAAGAAAGTTAGCTGTAAATTTAATAATAATCAGTTTTTAAAAAAAATTATGGTTTTTGAATTATTAAAATTAAAAATAAATAGCTCTATTGGTATTTGATAGCTATGAAATATTTCGAAATATACAAAAAAGCCTTAATCTTAACATTCATCCTAATCAATTTACTAAGCATCCCATTGATAGCCTATAGCTACAATTTAAACGTTGACAAGAATGTTGCTACGAATGTTAACCTAGATTATGATTATTTAACCAAGTTAATCTCAACAGACCAAGATGAAATTAATATTGATTCTAATTATAATAATAACAAAGAAGTGACCATCTTTGATGAATCCCTCACAGAATTTCTCTTAAATTATTCTTTAGGATACGAATCAGCATCAGATAGGGTAAAAGTAATCATACTTTTTAAAGAGGGAATAGCTAAGGAAGATCGAATCAATATTATTGATAATATATTCGAGTTTTATGAGATTATTAGCAATTATAATATCATCTCTGGAGTATATTTAATATGTAAATCTGCAGAATTAATTTCAAAACAAGAGATTCTTAATGGAGTAACAGAAATTTCTAAAATATGTAAATCCCAATTTTATAAAAATCCAGATTATTCTGATGGAATTCCGAATTCTAGTAGCTTAAATGCTAATGATTATCCAAATTGGTGGATCCCTGCAATAGGTGCTGATGATTTAACTTACGATGGCACGGGTGTAAGAGTAGCTGTAGTAGATACGGGTATATATGAACATCCTGATTTAAATATCGTTGCCAATGAAAGTTTTGTGACAGGAGACCTATTTAATTCAAATGATGATTATGGTCATGGAACCCATGCTGCTGGTCTGATTGGTAGCACGGGTATTTCTTCAAGTGGGAAATATAGAGGTGTCGCGCCAGGTGTTTCGTTAATTAATGCTAGAGCAGGAAATTTTACAGGTTTAAGTGATGGAGATATTATTGCTGCTATTCAATGGGCTGTAAAGCCGGAGTTAAGCGGAGGACCAGGAGCAGATATCATTTCTATGAGTTTTGGTGGAGGGTTGCCAGATTTCAATGATGCAATGACCCTTACTATCTCAAAAGTAGCTAATGATTATGGCGTCATATTAGTATCTTCTGCAGGGAACTCCGGACCAGATTATCTTACAGGGGGATCACCTGCCTCGGGTAATGATGTAATTGCTGTTGGAGCGACAGATAAAAATAATTACCTAGCTTCTTTTACGAGTTGGGGTCCGACTTTAACTTATTTAGGTTATCCTGATGTAGTTGCACCTGGTGTTAATGTAATCTCTACTGAGGCACCAGGTTCAGTAATTTCAGATGAAAAACGATATATTGGAGATTATTTTGATTTTCCTGACGATGGTGATTATATTCCTTTAAGTGGAACTAGTATGGCCTGTCCTATCGTTGCTGGAGCCTTAGCCATTTTAAAAGAAGCATACCCTTCAATTACACCTGAAACGGCTAGGATTGCGTTATTAGAAGGAGCGAAACCATTATCAAACTATGATAGTGATGATACTCTTAAATTTGGGGCGGGTTTAATAAATGTGTCAGCATCTTTAGAATATCTAGATAGTATTTCATTGGATGTAAATGATACTGCTAAATTCTTTCCAGATATAATTCCACTTAAACCATTTGATTTATTGAATTTTCCAGGTGATGCCCAATCGTTTAATATTACTGTGATTTCTGGAAAAGCAAATTCTTACGATGTGAACATTCCAAACAAAATTAACGGTTTAAAATTAGATTTAGATCATACTACCCTTACCTTTAGTGAAGAAAATGTTAAATTTTTAATCTTAGATATAGAAATTGAGCAGGGAGCGAACCCCGGTATAAGAAGTTTTGAAATGAATCTCACAATTGGAGCGAACGTATACGATTCAATAATAATAACCATCGATATCAAATTTCCTGAATATAAGGTTCTAATGGAATCCTATCATGGGTTAAATGATTGGTTTCCCGAAATTTCATTTTATCAAATGGATTTTTATGCTTTCATGAAGGATTTGACTGAGTTAAATATCTCTGTAGATTATAGCGCACAATATTGGACTCCATATTACAATGTTGATTACGATAATTCGCTCTTAACCGAAGAACGTTTAGCCCAGTATGATCTTATTGTATTACAGAATCCGATCTTGCCATATACATTGGAGGAGATGAAAAATCTCAATAGCTATTTTGAAAATGGCGGAAATATCTTATTTTTAGGTACAAGATATCAAGATTTGTGTATCGATAATATAAATACACTCTTTTCGATTTTGGGCTCTGATATCACAATAAATGAAGAAAATGTATATAATGAGAATTGGTTGGGTATAGGTGCTAGCATAAATTCTCAGAGTGTCACTGATCTTAGTGTTTCTCCAATTTTTAATGGTGTTGATAAATTTCAATGGAATTATGGAAACACGTTTGATGTAGGAGTAAAATCTGAATCTATCGCTTCACTCGATGGTAATACAGTAGTTGCTACGTATAACGAAACTAATCTTGGAGGAAAATTAGTTGCTTTCGGAGATTTATATTGGGCAAGTGAATTTTATACGTCAACTAATTATCAATTAGATCATGCAAAATTAGCTCAAAATTTAATGGACTATTTTTTCTCCGCTGACGACATCTCTATTCAAATAGGTCTCGATTCAGAAAGAACTGCTAATGCCCAAATCAATTTGAGCATATATATCAAAGATAAAGAACTAGGAAAGCCTATTGATTCGAGTATATTAAATACTAATTTAAGTATTATTATCAGTAATACTGGATACTTTGAAACAATTACAACAACATCAATCGAAGATGGAATCGCCTACAATACCACTTTTTCTCTACCAAGTACAAATTATTCTCCTTATACAATTTCTCTAAACTTCACTCTAGGTTCAACTATATATCAAAAGAATTCCAAAATTTTATACTACAATCCTGCTTCTATGCCATCGATTAATTCGTTAGATGTTTCATCCAGTCCAGTATATCGAGAACTAGGAGACTCTACGTGGCTTCTCGCTGATTTAGATAATACTTTATATGATGTGAATGCTTATCTCTCAATTTATTCATATTCATTTTACAATACCAAAAAAACGGTGAATAAAACCTTTTCTATGACCTATAATATGCCTTTTAGTGCATATAGATATGATTTTGATCCTTCTTTGTCGGATCCTTCTGGAGTTGCGATATTTTATATTATTTCTAAAAACACAGCTACAAATTATACCAATCCTTACTCTCCTCGTTTTCCATTTGAAGTGAGGAATAATCCTCCTACATTTATAGAATCGAGTTCTTTTATTACCATAGATGGTCAAACAACGTTTGCTTTCGATGAAACCTATGAAGGAGAAAGTTCTTATTTAATTCCTGTTTCTCAAGGCTCTTCTTTAGATTTCAGTGTTGCTGCAGCTGATTCAGTTTCTTATGAAGATATCAATAGTGCAAATATGAGAATTTCAGTAAATTTATTTATAGTCTCCACTACTGTTGATGGGTATATAAACATAATATATCCAAGGTCTTTACCTCTTAAAGAGCTCAGTTATCAATCTGGAACAAACTCACATCAAGGAACATTTGTTATACCATATACCATTGCTTATAATTCAATTTCGGGAATAAAATATATTTCTACTGCAACGAATTATGATACTTCCACAGATGAGGGGTACTTGGCGATACTATTAATAACTCTTATTGATAGTGAAGGTGGATCTGAAGACTTCCTAATACTTTTATCAATACGAGCTTCACTTCAATTAGATTTAGTACTAATATTAATAATTGTGGGTTTAATTATTGGTATAGGAGCAATTGTAATCATCACATTAGTAGTAAAGTCGAGAAGATCTAAGAGATCAGCAGAATCATCAGAATACTATCCGCAAGATTATTACACGACTCCGGAACAAGACACAACATATGAAACACAGCCTTCTGGATCTCAAGGATACAGAATTGGCTTTTATTGCCCATATTGTGGATATAATATAGGAAGTCCTAAAAATTTCTGCCCAAATTGCGGAAAAACACTTTATTTTGAATAATAATAAGTATTTTCTTTTTCTTTTTTTATTTACCTTTTAAGATGAGAATTTCTCCATTTTCTTGTCCAATATAGACTTTTGTAGCCAAATCTATAAACAATCCCGTATCTACTACTCCTGGAATATTTAATAATTGCTTATTTAATTCTAATGGATTCTTTATCACTCCAAAATTAACATCAATAATGAAGTTATTATTATCAGTTACGAGCGGTCCTGCTTTTGCTTGAGCCATTCTTAGTATAGGTTTACCTCCCATCTTTGAAAATTTTTTTAATAAAGGATTAAATGCCATTGGAATAACTTCTATCGGTACACCTTTTTTCCAATTTTCTCCTAAATGGGTTGAATTTTTTCTATAATCTACTATAATTATCGTCTCTTTCGAATTAGATGCTAAAATTTTCTCCTGAACTAAGCATCCTCCACCTCCCTTGATAAGGTTAAGATTTTGATCAATCTCATCAGCACCATCAAAATCTATATCGATTTCAGGATATTGTTCCATTGAAACTAAATTCAAATTATTATCTATGATTAATTGGCGAGCTTGAAATGAAGAGGGTATGCATTTAAGATTTAATTCTCTTTTTTTATTTAATTCACCAATTCGATTCACTGCGTATACAATTGTAGAGCCACTGCCTATTCCTATAACTAAATTCTCTTTAATATTATCATCAATCGCTTTTATAGCAGCATTTTTTTTCCCAATTTCTACTT
Organism: uncultured archaeon; assembly: GCA_964447495.1. GTDB lineage: Archaea > Asgardarchaeota > Lokiarchaeia > Sigyniarchaeales > SOKP01 > SOKP01. The sequence continues at coordinate 96,269 of CAYUTF010000002.1, read as the reverse complement.
TAGTATTACTCACAATTGCTCTCCTTTCATTTGTTTATAAGATTAAGAATTCTAATTGCTAAATAAGCAGCATTATCTCCCCGATCGATTCCAACACAGGCCACTGGTACTCTTGGAGGCATTTGAACAATTGATAATAATGCATCTAAACCTCCCAATTTAGCGCTTACAGGGACACCAATCACAGGTTTGTTTGTTTTTGAAGCAATAACCCCAGGTAATGCCGCAGATAATCCAGCAACAGCAATATAAATAAGACTTTTACAGGATTTTAAATATTTATCAAGTTTATCTGGATCACGATGAGCGGAAATAATTTGTAAATCATAAGCAATTTTATTCTCTTTTAAAACTTCTTCAGCTTTTCCATATACTTCTTTATCTGAAGTACTACCAGCAATTATAGAAATTAATGCGTTATGATTTTTTTCTCCATGCGAAATGGTCATATTTTATCTTAAATTTTCTAAAAATAAAAATAATTCTAAAAAAACAACATAATCGCGTTATTTATTTTCAAAAATGCTAACTTGTTTGTGTATCTCTAGACTCTATTTTATCAAAAACTTTAATATATTTTTACGATTTCTTAAGCTAGAATAAAATCTTATTCGAAATAAATTAAAAATTCATTCAAAATATTGAGGTAAAATCTAATATGGAAACAAAAGAAGTATGGCTTATTGATTATGCACGCACTGCTTTTTCTCGTTCAAGACCAGATACTCCTGAACGAGATGTTTTTGGTGATCAACGTGCAGATGAACTAATGGCTCATTTATTAATGAAATTTTTTGATGAAAAATTAGCAGATAAAGGCATTGAAAAAAAAGATATTGATGAATACACTATTGGATCAGCGATGGCTGTAGGAGAGAATTGGACCTATGGGGGTCGCTTACCCCTTTTTATGGCAAGCTTTCCTGTGACTGTTCCTGGATTATGTGTTGATAGACAATGTGGTTCTGCAGGTAGCGGATTTCATGTAGGTGCTATGGAAATCATGTGTGGATATAGTAAATGCACATTAGCCACCGGTTTTGAACATATGACTCGTGTAGGTATGGATTTAAAAAATAATCCGCATATTAAACCTAACTTATTGATGATAAATAAAAATAGTATATGGTATCGACCAGAATATGATTTACTTACCACTACAAACATGTTGCAGACAGCTCAAAAATTATATGAATATATTACTCCTGCGTTTATTAAAGAAGATTTAGATAAGTTTGGAGTAAGAAGTCATAACCTAACGGTTGAAAATCAAGAAAAAGGATGGTTTGATGGTGAAATCATCCCCATTGAAGGACATGCTGAAGGCAATCCTGATGAGAAAATGATGATAACTAAAGATATGGCTGCTAGAAAATCTGTTCTAGAAAAAGTTGCAGCATTGAGAAGACTTTCAAAACCTTTCTATCTCAAAAAGAATTGGAAAGGTGTGGATATTGGGGGTAAGGAAGGATATCTTGAGAGAGAAGGAACGAAAGAAGGAGTCATAACAGCAGGTAATTCTAGTCCTTTAAATGCTGGGGCTACAGCAGCAGTATTAATGGAAGCGGGGGAAGCTAAAAAGCGGGGACTTGAACCAATGGCTAAAGTCGTCAGTATAGGATGGGCAGGTGTTGATCCTACTATTATGGGATGGGGACCAATACCCGCAACAGAAATGGCTTTAAAACATGCTGGATTAAAAGCAGATCAAATTGATTTCTGGGAAATAAACGAAGCTTTTTGTATTGTCACACTTGGATGCATGCATTACTTCAACATTCCTGAAGAGAAAGTTAACATCAAGGGAGGTGCAACAGCGATAGGTCATCCATTAGGCTCTACAATGGTACGATTACCAGGTACATTAGCTCGCATTCTTAAGGAGAAAAAAGCGAAATATGGAGTTGCAAACGCCTGTTGTGGTGGTGGACAGGGCGTTGCTATACTACTTGAAAACCTTGATGCGTAATCTTGTTAATTTCTTAAGTAATTCTTTTTTTTATTTATTTTTCATTGATAGTTAATTCAATGCTTTTAGTGTATCGATTCTCCACATTCATCACAAAATTTAGCACTAGCTCTATTTATATTCCCACATTTTTTACAAATAATTTGGGTTTCAAAATCAGAAACATCTTTTTTTTGCTTGTTTAATTTAATATACTCCAATTTCTGACGGACATCTCTCATTGCTTGGAGGGCATATGTAAAATTTTCATTTAATCTTAAAGCCTCTTCATAATACTTTAAAGCAGTCTCTAAATCCTCTTTATCAACTTCATATAGCAATCCGATATTGTAATAGATATATTCATAATCGGGTTTTATCTTTAGTGCTTGGTTATATGCCTCTAATGCTTTTTCAGTTTCTTTTAATTTGAAGAAGGCTATGCCCAAATTATACCATGCTTTGTAATGATTTCCATCAATTTCAATAATTCTGTTAAAACATTCAACAGCTTTTTCATAGCCTGAAACCCAATCATCATTTAAGTACGCGCCGTACTCAAACAAAACCTCAATTAAAGCGTTTTTTATATCTTTAGAATTAGGCTTGCTTTTATGTAGATCATTCAAAATTTCTAAAGCTTCCTCAAATTTTTCCTCTTTCTTAAGTTTAAGTGCTTTACTTATTTTATCTTTGTTTCCATTCAAGATTTTCATGAAATCAATTTGATTAAATATGATAATTAAATTATTCCATTTAATTAATATACTCCTTTTTAAAACTTAAATTATATAAAAAGAATTAAAGCGCTCAAAAAACGCCTCATAAATCAATTAGAGTTATATTTATATCTATTAATCATCAAAGCTTTCATTAAAATTAGCGTAATATTTAAATATAAAATAATTAAAATATGACTTACTTAAGAAATCAATGAAAATTTATTGAATTAAAAGGTGTATTGAAAATGCCAGTGTATAAAAGTATTCAGCTAGTAGCAACGAGCGATAAGAACTGGGCAGATGCGGTCAGAAACGCGTACGATGAAGCTAAGAAAACATTACGGGGTATTAGGAACATTCAGATCGTTGAAAGCGATGTTAAAGTTAAGGAAGATCAAGACAAATTAATCTATCGAGTCCGAGTCCAAGTAAATTTCCAAATTGAAAAAAGCTAATTCATCTTATTATTTCAGCGCAATAACATAGCCTAATCAAGCATATGAGAAGATAAATGCCTTAGAGATCCTTTAGCGCATATGAAAAGGTTGCTCAAGTTAATCTATTTAATTTTTATTTTTTTCTTTTTCTTTATAGTTTATGCATTCAAGTCTTATCTACAGATAAATTTTAAATAGAAATATAGTTTAGATCATATTGCTATTACTAAATCCGATAATGGATAGAACAAATCATGTTAGACATAATTGAGGCTTTTGGTGGTTATATTCTTGCTGGAATAGTGATCTTATTGATATTTATTATATGCTGTATTATTCATAATCGGTTATTAAAAAAGTGAATAACATCAATTTGGATATTTCTTAATTCTCTTTAAGATTATTTATGTTTATATACAAATACAAATAAATTTCATACTTAGATATCATTTTCATAGAGGAAATGTTTGGCTTTCTTAATTCCAAGCTTCATAAACACGCTTCGCAATGCTCCGTCAGAATCGGGGCAAAAGTAATAAACTTTATCAAGTTTAAGGGTCTTCTTAATATATAACTGTAGTTCGCGAATCATTATTTCGTCGATACCTTTTTTATAGGAATCCTCTTTTTTAGTAAGAATTTGATGAATAATGGCTCTATCATTTCCCAGATAATCTCTGAAAGAAGTGTACGTACCCCAACCAACCAATTTTCCATCCTCCCTCGCTACAATCATGGAGTTCCTATATTGTAAATCTAAAACACGCTTATTTAATTCTTGTTCAAACTTCTGCCAGTGAGAAAAGAAAAATGATTTATTCTCAATGAAATCTTCAAAAATTTCTTTTAAGGCATCCCGATCTAAACGAGGATCGTATCTATCGATAACAATCATGATTTTTCATTTAAAAACTAATAATTTAGAGAGTGAATTAATTGATAATTTTCTTAATGATTAGTGATTTTATAATGTTTTTTCTTTATTCCATTAATTATGATTTAATAAAAACTATTAATTATCTTTTATAATAATAGATATAGATATAAAATGAATAGTAAAAAAGACTCTAAGCAAATGGTACAAGAAAAATTATCAATCCCCTTAAAGAAATTGGATAAAAGCGTACAGATTCCAGAGCCTTCAAAACCGGGGGATGCAGGGGCTGATGCCAGGATTATGGGGTTCAAAAGAATCGTTTCTGAAGGTGGAAGGAAAGAGTTAATCGATGTTGCATCAGATACTTATGTTTTAAAACCCTTAGATAGAATAGGGTGCTCACTTGGCTTTTCAACAGCTATTCCGGAAGGATATTATTTTAAGGTGGTTCCAAGAAGTGGATTAGCCCTTTGGGAAGGTATATCGATTGTGAATAGTCCAGGTACAATTGATTCTGGGTATAGAAATGAGTGGATGGCGATTGTCGTTAATTTATCAAATAGAGACGTCATACTCAAGAAAGAAGATCGAATCTGCCAATTAATCTTAGGAAAGTTATATGAATATGAGTTCATTGAGACCGAAAATTTACCGAAGTCAGACAGAGGATTAGGAGGTTTTGGTTCAACTGGAAAATCTTAATTGGGAAATATCAAAAAATCTCTAATTTTTCTCTATAACTTATTTAGAAATAAAAAAACATTCAAATTATTTAGTTAATTTTACTATTTACCGTCTTATAAATTCTAATAGATTTTAACAATTATAGACATTAAATTTAGAATTATGTCAAAGTTTGAACAAAAATCACCTAATAAAGATCATTTTTTATATTCCTTTTTAAATCCAAGAAGTATGGCAATATTTGGAGCTAATAATAATCTTTTAAGTACAATGGGATCCATGCAATTACGAAATATTATTACTGGAAAAGGAATTGAAGAAATTTTTCCTGTACATCCAAGATTAGAGAAAGTGCAAGGGTTTAAAGCCTATGAATCTGTTTTTGATATACCAGTTACTCCTGATTTTGCATTTTTAATATTACCTCCAAAAGCAGTCATAGATGTGATGGAAGAATGCGGACAAAAAGGAATTAAACATCTATTAATCACATCTGGTGGATTTAGAGAAATTGGTTCCGAAGGTATTAATTTATCAAATAAACTTGACAAGTTAGCCAAAAAATACAATATCCGATTTATAGGACCTAATTGTTTAGGGTTTTATAATGCGTGGTATGGCTATCCTGAGAAAAAAGATGCCTATATTAATACTTTTTGGCCATATATGATCCCGGAAAGAGGCAATATCTCTCTAATAAGTCAGTCCGGTACAATTGCGGCTCAAACATTCTGGCATGCTAAAGAATTAGGTGTTAAAATAAGTAAATCGATATCTGTTGGAAATGAGAGAAACATCGATTTAGTAGATTTTTTAGAATATTTTAAAAATGACGATCAAACTGAAGTAATAGGGCTATATATTGAAGAAGTTAAGCGGGGTAAAGAATTTATAAAAATTGCAAAAGATATTACCCCTAAGAAACCAATTGTTGCAATGTATGCGGGTGGAACAAAAGCAGCCTCACGCTCTATAATGAGCCATACAGGCTCTATAGGAGGGAGTAATAAAATGATGAAAGCAGTTTTCAATACTACAGGAATTTTCCACACCGATTCTATTATTGAATTTTTACATTATCTTCGTACTTTTTCTGCTGCCCAAAAATATAATATTTTTCCAAATGGCAAAAGGATTGGGATAATAACTGACTCAGGAGGTAGTGGAAGTATGATGGCTAAAACTGCAGAGTTAAATGGCCTTATTGTCCCAGAATTTTCGAGTGAATTAAAAAAAAGTATATTTGAGATAATTCCTCCCACCGCAAGTGCAATCAATCCGATTGATGTTACTTTTGATGTAAACTTCGTTAATCTTCTCTACAAAATACCAAAAATCGTTATGAAATCAGGGGAGGTTAATGCAATTATAGTATATGGTGTTTTTGATTTCGATGAAGTTTTAGATACCATGGAAAACTCGGGGATGATATTAGATGATAAAATGAAGGATATAAAGATGATGATAGATAATGCAGTATTAAAACCAATAAAACGCTTAATGAAGAAATATTCTATCCCTGTATTTTATGCTGGGCCATTTCCATATAAATATCCATGGTTTCAAAAATTTCTTTCATATGATATTCCTATATTCGAACTATGGGATTTACCAACAAAATGTCTTAAGATTCTATGCCAATATTCAGAATATCGTAGAAATAGACTTACTCTTTTTGCTTCTCCTTAAATCTAATTTCATACTTATCCTTATAAATTTGGATTAAAAGATGGTAGTACGAACTTTTTAAAAATTACTTAAATTAAAAAAAAAGTTCTTTCTTATTCTATTAGATGAATAAAAAACCCATTTTTGTAATATAAAATCTAGAGATTCAAAAAAAGTATATTGATGCTGCAATCTTGAATAATAATCAATTATATCAAAAGGGTCATAATGAAGCATTTAGGTTGATTTTTGAGAAATCTCCAATTTCAATTACCCTTTTAGATTTAAATGGACAAATTGTAGAAGTCAACTCCGCAACTGAAAAATTATCTGGTTATGATAGGACTCAGCTTATTGGATATCATTTTACTAAACTGGGGATTATTCCAGATTCAACTCTACCAAAAATGAAAAATGTCTTTACAAATCTATTAAAGGGTGAAAATTTCAGTCCAGGAGAAATTCTAATTACTAATAATCACAAAGATGCTTTATGGATTAATGTAATAGGTTCATTAGTCAAAGTAGGCGATAATTTACTAATTCAGGTTTTAGCGCAGGACATAACTCCGAGAAAATCATTAGAAATCAAACTCAAAGAATCTGAAGAGAAGTATAGATTATTAACTCAAAATATAAACGATATGATAACCATCATCAACACTGAAATGCAAATAGAATATATTAACGAGGAAAAACATAAAAAAGTGATGAACTATGATAAGGACGATTTAATTGGTCGCAGTTCTTTAGAGTTTATTCATCCCGATGATAGAGAGAAGGTATTACAAGAATTTAAAAAATCCATTGAAGGAGAAGAGAGAATCATCGAGGCGAGGATTAGACATAAAGATGGACATTATGTATGGACTGAAACTAATGGAAATATGTTCAGAGATAGTGATGGAAATTTAAAAATCCAATTAGTAACTAGAGACATTACAGAGCGAAAAAAAACAGCAGAAATATTAAGCGAATCGAAAAAAAGATATAGAAATTTGGCAGAATCATTACTCGAGGTTATTTTTGAAATTGACACCGATTACAATTTGGTATACACAAATTCTATAGCTTCTAAGATCTTCGGATACTCTCATGAAGATTTTAAAAAGGGATTGCATGTCAATGATTTTATTCTTCCTGATGAGAGAAATTTCGTAAACGACGTTTTAAAAAGACTTTTTAAGGGAGAAATAATTGAACCCCAACTTTTAAGGCTGAAAAGAAAAGATGGGAGCGTCTTCTACTCAAGAATTTATGCGACTCCTATTTACAATGAAGGAGAAATTGTGGGAATTAGAAGTGTTATTCATGATATCACTGATATGAAAATCGCTGAAAATCGAATAAAAGAATCCGAAGAGAAGTTCCGTACAATCGCAGAACAATCGTTAATGGGTATTAGTATTATTCAAGATGAGCAGGTGAAGTATGTAAATCAAAATCTTGCCGATTTACTGGGTTACACTGCAAAAGAAATGCTCAATTGGAAAAAGGGAGAATTTTTTAAGACGATACACTCTGAGGATAAAAAAAGAATTATAAGTTTAGCTACATCCATTGATAAGTATGAAAATAATAAAGCAATTTATTACGAAGCGAGAGGATTAACCAAACAGGGAGAGATAATTTGGTTAGATGTCTATTATAAAAAAATTGAATTTGAAGAAAACCCGGCATTTCTTGTTTCTTTTATTGATATAAGTGATCGAAAGACAACACAAGAAAAGTTGAAAGAGTCTGAGGAGAAATACCGTTTCTTATTTCAGAACGCCCCATTCTCTATTTTACTCATAGAAAAGTCTGGAAAGATTGTAGATTGCAATCCATCTTTGGAAAAACTCATAGGTTATTCTAGAGATGAATTGATTGGAAAAAAATATAGAAAATTATTAATAGTTCCTGAAGAGTATTTATCAAAGCTATTAGAAAGACTTGAGAAAATCACTAAGGGTATTTCTATCCCCCCTATGGATGTTGAATTGATTAGGAAAGATGGAACAAAAATATGGACTAATATTGAATCTTCATTTGTAAAAATAGACAATAAGCCATTCATTATTATAATGGGGCATGATATTTCTGAAAAGAAAAAAGCAGAAAAAGGATTGAAAGAATTGGATGAGATGAGAAAAGAATTTATAAATCGTGCCTCTCATGAATTAAAAACACCAATAACAACCGTTTATGGCGCGTATCAATTATTAAATAGCCAATATCGAAATGAAGTTAGTAAAGATGCTCAAGAATTACTAGATATGGCGGTAAATGGCACAAAAAGATTAAAAAAATTAGTCGATGATCTCTTAGATGTCTCCAGAATGGAATCAAGAATGTTTACCCTAGAAAAACATAATGTTGATTTATCTAAGCTAATATTGAAATGTGTGAATGAATTAACCTATTTCTTTAAAAGAGGAGATCATAATCTCGAATTAAATATACCTGAGAATCTCTTTTTAAATTTAGATGAATCTAGAATAGAATTGGTCATTACAAATCTATTAACTAATGCAATAAAATATACACCCAAAAAAGGAACGATATGTATAACTATAAAAGAATACGATGATTATGCAGATATACGAATCAAGGATACTGGTATTGGGTTAACTAAAAATGAAATTGGAAAACTTTTCAAAAAATTTGGCAAAATCCAAACCCCATTAGATAAAGATTTAGACATTCAGTTAGGTACAACTGGATTAGGGCTTCATATTGCGAAAGAAATCGTTCAACTACATGGTGGAAAAATTTGGGCAGAATCTGAAGGTAAAAACAAGGGTTCAACATTCATTGTGAGATTACCTTTTAATGATTAAGTGACATTGCCTAAATTATAAAGGGATACAATATATCGACAATTTTTAATATTCATTATTCTCAAATTTAGATTTTCCAAAAACTCTAAATTTAAAATGTGTATCTAATATTAATTATTTAAATTGTGATAGAATTATGTCGATAGAATTCTTCAATCCTCCTTCTGCAATTCTAGCATTCGGGACAAAAAAAGGAGTAGAAATTGGAGGTTCAAAGTCAATAATTAGTATAGATAGCTTCCATAATTTCTTTAATGAAGGCAATATTTATACCGAAATGTCTTGGGCTGCCTTTTATGAAGAGGAAGGGCTTGAAGATCAAATTGACACATTTATGACTACTGAATATGACTCTATTCGTGAAGATCCTGAAGCATTAGTGGACATTATTGTCAAAACCATTTATCAAATAATAAATAATCGAAAAATATTCTATGGTATTGCGGATTTTGAAGTCGATGCTTTTTTAGATGAAAAACATACGGTTATTCCAGAACTAAAACTTGATTATTCCATTATCAATAAATTAATGGAAGCTCATAAACACTCTAGAGAAAAGGAGTTATTCCCAAAGATTTTAGAGGATAAGGGAGCGAAAAAAATAAAAATCGAATTTCAGGGAACTAAAAAAAATAATTTACATATTAAAGGGACCCATCTTGAAGATTTAATTAATAAATTAAGATTAGCAAAAGGCTTTGCGGTTGGTATAGTCTGTACTTCCAGAAATGCGGCTAACCTCTATATAATGAGCGACAATATAGTTTTTAGTAAGGATGAAATACCTGAGATTTATATTGATAGTGAAAATATTAAAATTATCGAATATGGTATTAAAAAGAAGCTACTCTTTCCAATATCTTGGTTTCGTATTGATATAGGGATAAGATCTTTAGAGACTTTAGAATTATGGGATAAAATTAAGGATAATCCTGAGCTTAATAAGGCTTTATCTCATTATGAGCGCTATATAACAGCATTGGTATATAAAAAATTTAAACCTATAGCAGAATCTCAAAAAATTGGCATAAACGCAGAAGATGATTTTTATAATATGACTCCAAAAGAGAGAAAAAAAGCGTTAAAAGATATGGAAAAAGCAATTGAAATCCTAAATAAGGAATATGCTGATTAATTTTTATCTTTTATTACTTTTGGAGCTTTAAAATAACCATCTTTAGTATATTTAGCATTCTTTAAAGCATCTCTCTTAGAAAGAGATTTCCAAGGAATATCGTCTCGAAAAACATTTTTTAAACCCTCAATGGGATGACGTGTAGGTTCAATATTTTCTGTGTTTAAATCTTCTAGTTTTTTAAAGTAATTTAGAATATTCTCTAACTGATTTATAAAATCTTCTTGTTCTTCCTCACTTAATTCTAATAGGGCTAATTTAGATATATAATCTAAAATTTCTTTTGAAATTTCCTTTTTAGGGGCCATATCTTTCTTGAATTTAGGTATATTTATCAGAGTAATTAATCCTCGATTTTAAATAAGGTTTTTTATACACTTACTTAATATCTTAAAAACTTATTTTAGAAAATAATAATAATAATTAAAAAACTCAATTCTTTTTCTAGCATATGGATGATTATGAAGATTTAAGACAAGAAATTCCTAGTTATGCATACATATCTCTGGCTCGCCGTGGAATGGAACGGATATCATTAGATGCATGCTTCTTACCAGGATGTGATAATGAGGATATAAAATTATTAGAACCTTTTAAAATCGAAGAATCTGAAGACGACGAAAAAATTACAAAAAAAATATATATTAAATGCAAGAAGTGTAATAGAGTTTATATATTAAAGCTTGAAACCCTAAAAAAGGTTGCAAAACCCACTAAATCTACTAATGAAGCGGATTCACTTTCACTTGGTATAGTATATATTTTAGACGAGAATGGAAAAAATTTGGGTCATTTAGGTTATTTTTAAGTTTATTTTAGTATAAATACTAATAATTTTCCATAGTCTCGCAATAATAAACGATTTTTTAAACCTATATTTGTATTATACTATTATAAGAAAAAATTCAATTGCGATATTTACATCATCTTAATAATCTGGTTGTTTTTCATGCAAGTTTCTATATATGGTGGTATAAACGAGATTGGAGGAAATAAAATCTTTATAAAGAATGGAGATAAAACCTTCTGTTTTGATTTTGGATTATCCTTTAAAGATATGAATCAATATTTTTCAAATTTCCTCAATCCTCGAAAATTTAATGGTGTTATTGACTATTTATATTTAGGACTTATCCCTCCAATCAATAAAATATACAGAAATGATTTTATTCTACCATTTAAAGAAAAATTACGTTCAGGAAGATACAATATAACGCCCTCTGATGATAATCTAATCGATGCTTGTTTTCTAACTCACGCACATTTAGATCATTGTAAGTTCTTAGGCTTCCTTAAGAAAAGTACCCCAATATATATGAATTGGATAACAGAAGCAATTGCTAATTATTTAGATGAAATTTCTTCTGATCCATTAGTTCCTGAGATTTTGCATTTTTATGAGGCATTCAAGCAAGTTCCAAAAAAGAAGCAAAAAACTAATGATGAAATTCAATATAAAAGAGCAAAGAGAACTGATTATAAGAAACACGATTGTTTAAGGAAAATTAAACTGATGGATTCTAGTAAGCCTTATTTCTTTAATACATCTAATGGAGAGATTAAAATTACGCAGTATCCTGTAGACCATTCCATTCCAGGAGCATGTTCCTATATTATAGAACACGACGGAAGAAGTATCATTTATACCGGAGATTTTAGAACACATGGATTACATAGTGATTGGGTAAGAACTTTTATTAATAATGCTAAAAAGTCTAATCCTATAACAATAATCACAGAAGGAACACGTGTGCCTTCTGTTGAGGATTTTAAGAATGAAAAATTTAAAGATGATACTCAATCGGAGAAAGATGTCCAAGAGATTTCTGGAGAATTAATTAATAACTATCATGGTTTAATTTTATTCAATTATCCATCCAGAAATCTTGATAGACTCTTACTATATTATAATTTGGCTAAGAAAAATAACCGTATTATTGCTATAACTCCAAAAATTCATATGTATATTGAATCATTAAAGAAAAAACTTGATGAGATGGAGGAGGAAAATATTAAAGAATTTTATAGAGATTACAATTTACCTGAATTTAATGATGACTTTTTATCGATTTATTTACCACGGAAAGGATGGGGTAAATTCGAATCAGAAGATTATAAAAAATTTGAACGAATCATTTTAAAAGAAGAAAATTATATCAATTATAAAGATGTTAAAGCTGAGCCGGATAAGTACCTAATGTATCTTGATTATTTTATGATGAACGAATTAATTGATTTAGATCAGAAACAAGATTCTATATTATTCATAAATTCTACAACAGATCCATTTAATGAAGAAATGGTTATTCAAGATAAAAAATTAAATGCATGGTTGAATAAATTTGGTGTTATCAAGACTGAAACCATCCATTCCTCGGGACATGTTAATGTAGAGGACTTGATTTCTACGTTATCCACAATTCAAGCCGATAATATCATTCCAGTGCATACTGAGCATGCAGAAACCTTTACTGAATTTGGACTTTCAGGGAACATTATTTTACCCGAGAAACGGAAAAAATACACGTTTTAATTGTTTTATAACTAAATTGATTCTCCCTTCTCTATTAATTTTGTAATACTATTTTATAAATACTATAGAACCATAATTAAAATAATAATAAAAATCTTTGAAAGATAATCTTTATGTCAAATATATTAGGAGAAGAAGAATCATTAAGAAAAAAAGTATGGAACACTATTAACCTCATCCAAGCAAATCAATTATTTGTTCATTCTAAAAATTTGGAAGTTAAATATTTTAATGAGGATAAGAAGAAGCTTATAACAAATACATTGCCTGAAATTTTATCTATGTGTGTTTTAAATGCGCTAGTACCAAACTCTGCTATGTTATTAGTTGGAGGACATGGTGGGGGTAAAACTACTTTAGTTAAACTATTAGGTAGGATGTTCACTGGTATGACATTGGATCAAATTGAAAGTTCCATTGTAAGGGGTCATAGTTAATCGCTCTCAGCGTTTAACGGCTAACCGCAACTCACAGAAGAAAAACTTACAGGGACTTTAAAATTAGGAAAGTTAATGAAAGACGGGGAAGAAGTAGTCGTTTGGAGGCAATTTGTAACTGGATTTTGGAAAATTATCGATGAGGTCAACAGATTGACACCATATGCCCAAGATATTCTTTTATCCTTATTAGCTGAAGGAAAAGTAAAATATTACGATGCCATTAATACTATAGAAAAATACACGCTTTATGCTACTATAAATCCACAAGATGTTGGGACATTCGAAATTTAATTTGATTTCCAAATTATTCGAAAACTGTCTCAACCGTTTCTAGATCGTTTTGGAATATCAGTTCCTATCTCAATGCCAACAAGTAATGATTTATCATTAATACTTACAGGAAAGGACGAAAAATATTCTGGATATGATGAATTGATTGAAGTACCTAAAATCTTACATATTGATGGTCTCATGGAAATTTGGTACCATGTAAACAAGATGAAATTCGAAACAGAAGTGAATAATTATATTCATGCAATAATAAGAGAATATACTTTATGTGCTCGCGTAGATAAGGGGAATTCTGAAAATATCAAACCCAGTTCTGGATTGTGTTCTGGATGTCATTTCAACACCGAACAAAGCGTTTGCAATAAAATTGATTCCATTCTAAGTGTAAGAGTAGCAAAAGATCTTCTTAGATATTCTAAAGCTTTAGCATGGTTATTAAACTTGAATATAGTTGATATTAATATTGTAAATACAATTGCACCTTACATAATATCCCATCGCGTGAAATATACATCACGAGAATTGGAGAAAGCACCATTCTGGGGTAATAAATATGAGTTTACTAAACATGTTTTAGAAGAAATTAAGAAACGATATATTAATCGAAAGCCCTGTTATGAAATAGCTACTCGTTTTCGTGATGGAACTCCAGAAGTAAATGATTTAAAAATGCTCGATAATTATGCAATGAACGATTTAATAGTTAAATTTGATCTGATCTCTTTTATAAAATCAGTAAAAGCAAAAAAGTATTCAAAATTAGCTAGAAAAATAGATATCGCTGTGAAGAATGGAGATATTAAAAGTTTATCTGAAATTAGGAATAATTTAATTGATGATCTTGAATTTCCTAATAGAGCCTATCTAATTAATTGGTGCGATCAAGAACTTTATAAACAAACAGTCTCAGATTTTACGTTTAAATATTCTCATCAAAAAGAAGTCTGGGTAGAAATTGCTGCTGAATTTCCAAATTTGGATCAACCCTTAAAAGAAGCATTAAGTAAACGGCAAACAAAACAGATACGAGCAGAAAAGGTATTAATCGAAACCAATGTTACTGGTACGGATGAGGATTCAATAGTTAATATACAGGTATCTGGAGGTGCAAATGCCTTAAAGTTAAGATCTCTTTTAGAAAATTTAGAATATATTGAAAAAGAAGGATAATTTTTCAACTACTTTAATAATTCATTTACTAATTTTATGAAGTAAGATAATAGATATCAAATTTATTAATTTTGTAAAATCAATTGTTTCAGGATCATCATTTTTTGGATCCCATCCAAAAAGCATTTTTGCTGCTTTTCCAAAATTCTTTACATACCATTTCATAATTGTAAGTTTTTGATTTTTATCTTCAATAAATTCTATTTGAGGTTTAAAATGATGGAATCCATACATTACTGACACATCCTCTGGATGTGAACGCAGATTTTTTACCCACATTGTATCTTCCCCTCTTGAAGCAAAAATGGTAATAGTATCGTTGTATCGTCTATATTCTAATGGAGTTCTTCTTATTTTTCCCGTTTTCCTTCCTTTTGTCTTTAAAATCAAAAAAATTTTCCCAAATCCTAATAACGGTAGCAATTTCACTCTATACAATGGAATCATTAAATATTTATTTATTTTTTGCCATCGCTTTAAAACCTTTTTCTTATCCTCTTCATTTTGAAAATGAAAATTAAACATAACCGATCCAGAGCGTGGTAATTCCCCATCATTCATTTTTGTATTGTTTGAATTAGGCATTATAACCATCGAATGAACATTTTTATTTTAGATTAATACAACATATATTATGAACGTGAGCATATGACAATGTATTTCATTAATACTTACTTTATTTCAAGACATTGGGCTAAACATCTTTTAACGCAAGCATTACAATTTATGCATTTTTCAGGAGTTCTTAAATCAACCTTTTTATCAATTTCATTATATACATATAAACTTCTCGGACAGACTTCTAAACATACTTTACATCCAATGCATTTATCTCTCATAATAGCAATCTGACCATATGGCTGTAATTTGTATTCACCAAATAAAAATCTCATTTTTTCATTACCTTTCTTCCAAGTTTTTTCACCTAATTCACTTTTATAAATTGGGGTTAACCCATGGAAATCTTCTGCCATAATCATTGAAATTAAAAAAGAAAAGATTATGTTCCATATTAGATGAAAAATACTAACCATTATGAATAGATTGAATAGTACTATTAAGAGAAGAACAAAACCCTCATAAATCCATACCATTATTTTTCCAGATTTAAAGGGAATACTGGGTAAAATCAGCATAGAGCCATAAATAATAATCGCTAAAATTGAGACGGTCTCTAAATAAAGTATTAGATTCAAGATTGATAAAAAAATGGCAACAATCCAAAAGATAATTGAAAATAAAAGAATTAAAATAGAGAAATATAATGTAGCCATTTCAGCTCTATGAGAAATCGGAAATCTAACTATTTTTTGTGACTCTGATTTTTTAAGTTTACTATTAATAAATGATGGAATATCTTTTGCATAAACTGGTCCAAATATTGCTGTCCATCCCGATTTTTTTTTAATAATTGTTGGATCTATTCCAGGAGCGCTTAATTGAGGTAAAATTAAAGTCCTATTAGACACAACATCGTTAATCCCGCTGGTTTTTATAATTGATAAGACTGAATCTGTATGAAAATCATCTCCACACGCTCCACACCATACATTAATTCCTTTGGAAGGAGCGATTAATAAAAAGCAGTCAAGCTTTTTAATTGCCTTTAAAACTCGCCTAACTGTTAAAATGAAATTACATGTAAGCAGAACTGGACTTTCATTTGTAGGGTTTCCAACTTTTATAAGGGTTGGTTCTATAGGGAAACCAGTCCATCTAAAAAAAAAGCTAAAAAATAATTTTACTCTATCTTTTATCCTCATTTTTCTCACATCTCAGTGTTAATCCTCTTTTTCAACCTAAATAATTTTAAAGTATCTAATAAAAAATATTTTTCTTCAATTAAAGAAAAATTATAATTTTTTAGTCTCTCTTCAATGTTTTTTAAAGATTTAGTGGTTAATTGAGATTTTAGATATGTGATAAACACTAAAGGTAGTCTAATAATAAGATATGCAATTTTTTTCAAAATTTTTTTAGGTTTAACTTCATCAACTAAAATAAATTCACCATCATCGCGTAATATTCTATTTATCTGTTTCAAGCAAAAATTTTGCTCGTCCTGATAAAGTTCACTAAATGCTAATATAGCAGTAATTTTATCAAATGAATTATCAGAAAATTGGTGATCTAATTCAATGACTGGCATTTTAATGATTTGGATCCTATGCATTAATCTTTTTACTTCAATATTTTTTTTTGCCACTTCCAGCATTTTTTCTGAATTGTCAATACCAATAACATTTGCTCCTTTTTTTGCACATAAAATTGCGAATGTTCCCGTGCCCATGCCGATATCTAAAATAGTATCATTCTTCTGAACTATAGTATCTGAAATATAACTTTTGATTTTCGGAAGTCGTCCTAACGTTAAAAATCTTATTCCTTTATCATATTTTTTCGCCTTTTTTTCCAATGCTTTCATATAAACATACGACATATCTAAAATTACCAAAACACATCAATATTTTATTATTCTTTATTTCCATGGATGGCTTTTTCTTCCAAATACTCGCAAAATGGGCAAATTCAAGTGATTGCTTATTTACTACTTTTATTATGTCAATTTTAATAGGTGATCTTAAAGAGAAATTTTCTATAATCTTTTATTATTAAATTTGGATTGGATAATCTTATTGCAAACCTTTTAAATTTAAAAGTTCTAAGAGTTATTGTAATTATAAATTATTATTATATTATTGCTTATATAAGTCTAAGGAATAAAAAAAATAAATATCCTCTTATAATAAGAATAAATGATTTAACTACAAAATATCATAAATATAACTCAGTTAATAGGGATGAGCGCTAAAAATAGAGACTTAAACGATAAAGAGAAAAAAGTCATAACATTTGCCAAAGTAGCATTTAATAAAACTCTTGCTGAATTTTACTTTCCTCCTTTAAGTGAACCAAATTTCGTATTTGATTATTCAAATAGAGAAGGATTTTATATAGATCCTATTCATAGATGGCAAATTACAATGAATTTAGCAAATTGTCCGGTTTTTTTAAACGATGACGATTATATTAATTTTTTTTATGCTATTACATTACACGAAGTATCTCATTATCAGATCATTCCTTATGATGGATTCACTAATGCTAAGTTATTAAAAGCAGCAATGAAACATATTAATGAAACTTTTGCTCCAATCGTAGTAAATTTGTTTTCCGATTTAATTATTGATACAAAGTTATACGCAAAACACCCTAAACTTATATCTTGGGAACTTAAAACCACTTACAATCATATATTAGAAGCTCATCATAAAAGAATGAGTGATTTCTCCATATTTCTTTTTTGTGTTTATGAAAAATTGTTAAAAATCACACTTCTAAAGAGTAAAATACCTGATGAATTAAATCTTCTAGCAGAGAGGGCAGAAGAGATTATCTCTAATAAATTTGAAGATGAATCTTTATGGGAGAAAAAAGTATCAAAACTCGCTTTAATTTTACAGCCATTAATAAATGTAACATTTAATCTAGTCGACATCAAACACAAAAAAAGAAAAAATTTCGTTAATAAGAAATCTCCTGCAGAAGAAAATATGTATATTGAAATTCCAGAAGATATTATAGAAATAATGGATAATCCCATCGAAAGTAGAAATATTGATAAATTAAAACCCGATAATAAGGATACTTTAACTCAAAAAGCAGAGGATTTTGCAAAAGAAACACCTTATTCAGAATTTGGAGCTCCTGCGAGTCAAGCAGGAATTCTCTTAGATTTGAATCCTTTAGCTACATGGTATAGAGGAAAAGCTAAAGATTTAATCCAAATTAAAATATATGAAGAGAAAAAGGGAGAAGAATTGCCCATTTTTCCAGAAACATGGCGATTAGGGGATCCTATAGAGGAATTAGATATAACTCAAACTCTACTAAACAGTCCAATTATTATACCAAATATTACAACACGAAAATGGGTAAAGAGAGAACATGATGGAATAATTCGTGAAGTACAAATACCAGATCTTTTACTTGTTATTGATTCTTCAGGTTCAATGAATTGGAATTATAATAAAAAGCATCCCACAGGAACTTATCATACTGCATTAATTGCAGCTTTTGCGGCACTTCACTTTGCTGCGCAAAAAGCAATAAAATTTAGCGTAATTAATTTTTCTAACATAGCAGATACATGCAATTGGACATCAAATTATCATTTAGCAGAAGAAACTTTACTGAGATATCAAGGTGGAGGCACTCAACTCCCACTGAAAGCAATTTCTAATCAATGTAAAATTGCCACTAATAATGTTTTGGTCTTTATTATTACTGATTTTGGAATTTATAATTGGAATGCTTCCAAAAAGTTGTTCCTAACTTTAACAGACCAAGGGCATCATGTTGTTGGGTTTTTCATTGGATCCTCTAAAATTCCTAAAAATAAGTTTAAGGACCTCTCTAAAAAAGTGAACTTATATCCTATCAAGAAAGATAGTGATTTGATTAATTTAGTAATCAGAGAAGTAAGAAAGTATTATTTTTAAATCATTAGGAATAAATTTAGGGAATAAAATGAGGATAATCATATTTATTGGCTGTTAACATCCCGTAAATATAATTTCATAAAATATCTTTGACTTTCGCAATATAAAAATTTTTGTTTATCGGTTAGGTGAGAGCACTTTTGAAGAATGTTTTGAATCTGTTGAAGCAATTTGAAGTTTTCATTTATTGAATTTCTAGGAATATTTTCAATCTTTTGTTTAATATCTTCAAAAACGGCAATATCATAAAATAAATCTTTTAAATTTAAAATGGGCTCCGATTCACTTAGATCCGAACTAATCATCATGATTTGATTCCTACACAGGTTTTCATATTATGAAAATTATCTATGGATAAGCTTATAATAGCAGAGAAATATCCACATATATATATTAAAAAAATATGAGATTTTCTTTTGAAATTAAGTGATATGCAGGTAATATAAAAAAGAAAAAAATTTGAAAAAGAACCCATTGGTGAAATTTAAAAAGCTTTTTTAAGCCACTCTTCAAATTTAATAGCTCTTATTTGCTCCGCCCATAATGCTTTTAAATTGGGTTCATTTGGAAGCAGATTTTGTTCTTTTAGAAGTTCATAGAGTTTTCCAACTGCTTTATCTATCAAAATTTCTAATATTTCTGGGTAATTATCAGAATTTGCATAAGCTTTCTGCAGATGCTCTTTTGTATTTAAAATAACTTTTATCCAATTATTAGCAAACTGTAATATATATTGCTCTAAATTGGACATATCTTTCTTTTTAAAGATCGGAAAGGTTAATTCATATTTGTTATCTTTAACTTTAATGAGATTATACCATTCCAGATTCATTAAATGATTCTGAATAGTAGCCTCATCCCACTGATATTTTATCTTAGGATTATATTTTTCTTGATTAATCAACAATGGTTTTGGCGAAAAATGTATCTTATCCCGTATTTCCTTTAGCGTTTTAGATCCATCTGAAAGAATTATTAAAATTTCTCTCCGAACTTTATTATCCAAAACCCATGGTATTTCAGAATCATCCCACGGTTTTCCGGTTCCAAACTCAAACCAAGGTTGGATTTCATCAACTACAATCTTACCATTGAAAAGATAATCATGGTATTTCGTATTTTCTTTCATTTATCATTCCAAACTTATATATTGTTCACTTCTACATTTTATCTATTTGACTGAATCATAAAACTTCAAATATTCCAGGAAGATATAACCAACCTGTTTCTGCATGGATAATTATTCCATTCTCATCTATTACAAACTGTCCTGGGCCTTGTTTTTCCCAACCTTCATAGTCACCATGCTCTATTCCCTTAGATTTTGCTTCTTTTAATTTTCCCGGAATTTTCGTTAATGCACCCGCAGTCATCATTCCTAACCCATATTCGGCATATAATTCTTCCTTTGTAGACGATATTACAGGGAAATCAATTGAATATTTCTTAATAAATTGATTAGCCACTTCTTCCCCTGATTGTGTTATATATAACAATATTGCTCCTTTTTCTCGTATTTTTGGAACACTCTCAAGTAAAATGTTCAAATCTAACTGACATATCGGGCATCCGAAGTATCTACTAAAGATTATTACTATTTTTTGTTTGCCTATTAAATCTTTTAGTACAATATTGCCCATATTAAAGGAATTTATTTGAAATAAAGGAGCTTTCTCTCCCACTTTTAGTTTATTTTTTCCCATTTTTTTTCACTTTTTCTATTTTAATTTTCCTCTCTAATTCTCATTTTTAATATTATTAATCTTCATTAAGCATTGCTTCTATTAGGATATCTGTTGCTTCTGCTTCTGTCAAACCTTTTGCTTGAATTTCATCTAACCATTTTTGCGGAAATCTTCCTAAAGAAGCTTCATGTGAAACACTACATGTAGGGTCTGTTGCCCTAATAAATGGACGTGCTCTGCAGATTGAGCCTTTTCCAAGTACTATTTCGCTGCATTCTACATGACCATTACAATATGGAGCATTCCCTTCAGTAACGCCGAACATTAAAACCTCTCCACCATCTCGAGCTGCAGCTTTCATTTTTATTATACTTCTTGCTTTTTCCCCCTCAAGAAACACAGAATCTTTAATTCTGATCGAATCACGCCTACTTTTGCCAAATGCTCTTATATTTGACTTAATTACACTATTTTTCATCGCATAAATATCAATTAAAATTTTAACCTTACCAGGAGTTCCCTTAGTTAAATTGAAATTATTTTCGAAAACGCTATTCTCTCCTATATACATATAGGCTACAGGAGCCACTAAAGCACCACTCTTCTCTCCATGGTAATGAGTTTCGCTATATTCGAAATTACAATTATTTCCTATATAAAAATGACCGAACATTTTATGGATTAAACCATCTGCATTAGGAAAACTACAATGTGCTTGTATTTTTACATCAGTATTATCCTCTGCAATAATCCTAGGAAAGATTTCTTGAATTCCCGTTTCTTTGTTTACTCCAAAACATAGATGTATCGGTTCTTCATGAACCGTTCCCTCTTTAATAATCACATCAGCAATAATACCATTTGGAATTTCTTTTCCTTGTAAAATAACACCCTCTACTTGTTCTATTCCTGAAATTTTATTAAAATTCAATAATAATTTTGCACCCTTACCATGACCAGGCATAAAATCTCGAATATCGATGTTATAATCTTCAAGACTTTGCAATATTTCTTCAGGATAGCCAGTTTTACTCATGACATATTTTCCTCTCTGAAAATTTTATCGATATAATCGTTATCAAAACATACTCCTCCATTCTTATAGAGGGTTCTTTTACAGAATTCTTTCAGTCCTGCCTTAGCACAATATTTAAGCATCACTTTAGGGAATTCATCTGTTAATAATGCATCTCCTCGCCATAAAAGTGTTCCATAATCTGCTACCATCCCTATATCCTCACGATGAGTGATGAGTAAAATTGTCATATCCAAAGCTTTTATTCTATTAAAAATATTTAAGAAATCCTCCACAACAATCATATCTAATCCACTATCAGGTTCATCTAAAATGATTAATCTTGGTCTCATCGCGATTGCCGCAGCTAATTCAATTCTTTTGCGTTCTCCACCACTAAGTGTCTCATCTATCTTTCGATTCATATATTTTTCAGGCTCTAAATTAACTATTTTTAATGATTCATCAACTCTCTCTTTTAAAATAGTCTTATCTTTAATTCCAAGTGTTATATATTTGAAAACAGATAATCCTTCTATTCTCGCTGGTTCTTGCCATGTTAAAGTTATTCCTAACTTTGCCCGTTCTGTTATTGAAAGATTAGTAATATCCTTTCCATCGAATATGATATTACCCTCTTTTATTTTATATAACTCTAATCCCATTATGGTATATGCCAATGTGGATTTTCCTGAACCATTAGGTCCAATAACGGCATGTATGGAATTTTCTTTGACTCCAAATGAAATATTGTTTACAATTACACATTTTTGGTCAAAAGTAGGAATAGTTACGTTCTTTAGTTCTAGTAGCATTTTTCTTCTTTTTAATTAGTTATATTCTACTATTATTTATAATTCTTAGATTTTTTAATAGTTTATTTTATCATTCTTATTCTAATTTATTTTATAATTGAAAATTTATAACAGATCAACTTTTATAGTGTAGTGTTCACTAAATATAATAATTAAAAAAAAAGTATAATAATGTTGTATCTTAAAATTCAATAAATTATAATTCTAAATAAAAAGGTGATATTCATGGTTAAAAAAGAATATATATGTTCCAAAGGGAAAAGAAGTACTCTTGTAATCGAGGATCTGCATACTGAAATAAAAGAGGGAGCTACAATGATTTTAGGATTCGCAGGAATCGGTTTAATCGGTCCTATTGTAGCCAATGCTCTAATTGAGCAGATACCTGATATAAAAGAAATTGGTTTTGTTACATCTGAGTATCTTCCTCCGATATCTGTATTCTATCAAGGAGTATTAAAGCATCCTTTCAGAATATATTACTCTCCTCAGCATAATCTGATAATTGGAATAGTTGAAGTTCCTTTTCAAGTTTCGGCAGCTTATAATGATCTTAGCAAAACAATCACAAACTGGTTATTATCGGACGATGTTAAGGCTAAAGAGGTTTTAATCTTTCAAGGAATTCCTCAAAGAGGTATAATCGATGATTATCCGGTGTATTACGCTGCAGAGGAAGAGATGATTGAAAAATTAGAGACATATGGTCTGGAAAAACTTGATAAAGGAATCATAGTTGGTCCTGAGAGTACAATTCTTAATGAAGCTTTAACTAGTAAATTGAAAGCCTATGCTTTGTTTACCCCAGTATTGGAAATCCCTACTCCTGAAGGAGCCGCTTCTATTATAGAAGTCCTAAACCAAATCTATAATCTAAAGATTGAAACATCTAAGCTTATAGAAGAAGGAAAAGAAATAAAAGCAAAAATGTTAGAGTTAGCAGAAAAAGCTCAACAATATCAAAGACAACAATTACCTCAAGAACCTAAAGAACGCTATACTCAATATTTTCAATAATTTAATGAATTTACCAAAATTTTCTATTTTTATCTACTTTTTATTTTTATCTAAGTTTTTGAATTAATATTTTATTAAACCTACCTTTATTTTTCTTAGTTCATTTCCTAAAATGGATTAGCTGTATAAGGAGGTTATTATTATTAGAGAAAAATTTATCCCCGTTCAGATAAACCAAGAAATGTGTTTAAGATGTGAGCGTTGTCTTAAAGCCTGTAAAGCAAATGCTATCTACTTCGATCATGGTATTAGAAGAGTTGATTATGCTAAATGTAAGGCTTGCCTTAACTGTGTCCTTGTCTGCCCTCGAAATGCGATCGAAGTATCTTCAATAACACAACCAGATCAAGTTGTAAGTATTAAGATAGATCATGAATTATGTAATATGTGTGAAATGTGCTTGGAGGATAATGGGAAATTTTGTCCTAAAAACCTTTTCTATAAAGCTAAAGTTCATAAAGGAGATGAAGAAGAAATTGGAATAAGATTTAAGTATAAAGAGATCGCAAAGTGTCAAGGATGTTTGAAATGTGAGTTATCATGTCCTACAGGTGCAATAAAACCTGTTAAATATGAGTTATGATAAGGATTATTATTCTTTTTCTTTCATTTTACTTAAAATAAGATCTTTAATTTCAGAGAACTTGGAGATCACATATATACCTTCTAATTGATGTAATTTCTTTATATTTTCTAATTCTATATCTCTAATTTTCAAAACTAATGGATTTCCATCAGGTCTAGTGGTAACAATTGGTTCTGTGTCTTGGTCAGAAGGAAAAATATATACTTTTTGCCCTCCCTTAATAGCTTGTGCAACACAATTTGTGATAAGGGTATCTGCGATGCCATATACAATTTTTGCCACACTATTTGCTGATACAGGACATACAATAAATACATCAAATTTTCCTATTTGTAATGGTCCAGCATAAAAAGGAATATTAGGGGTCTTTTCAATACTTACCTTTTTAACAACTTCTTTTAATTTTAACCATTTCTTGTACCATTTAACGACCGCAGCTCCTTCTTTCGTCAGAATAACTGTAAGATCTACTTCATAATTAAGCTGAAGGTCCTCCATCAAAGCAATTGACTCATCCAACACGAAACCTGTCCCAGTTATACCCCATAAAAGCTTAAACATTTACTTTTCCTCTCTAATTAGATATAAAATTAACTTTTTAAGAATTATTCTTTATATATAAAATCTAATTATAAGACTTATTAATTTTAAGAACATAAGTGAAATTGTTTTAAATTGAGTAATACTATTTATGATTAATTGTGAAGGAATCAAAATATATTTACCTAGATTACGCTGCGACAACACCAATGGATCCTCGTGCTATCGAAGTTTATAATAGAAGTATGAATGAAAATTACGGTAATTCCTCAAGTCTCCATACAATTGGACAAAAAGCGGCAAGATCTTTAGTTAATTCACGTAATACCGTCGCCTCATTAATAAATGCTGATCGCGATGATATATTTTTTACTTCCTCAGGAACAGAATCAGATAATTTAGCAGTTATGGGAGTAGCATTAAAAAATAAAATGCGTGGAAATCATATTATCACAAGTGCAATTGAGCATCATGCAATAGAAAACCCTTGTAAGTATTTAGAAAAGAATGGATTTGACATTACTTTCTTACCCGTTGATAAATATGGTCTAATTGATCCTAACACATTAGAAAGTAATATTACTGAAAGTACTATTCTCATCAGTATTATGTTTGCAAATAATGAAATTGGGACAATTGAACCTATTAAAGAGATCGGAGCAATTGCAAAGGAGCATGATATTGTTTTCCATACAGATGCGGTTCAAGCATTTGGTAAAGTTCCAATTGATGTAAATGAGTTAAATATCGATTTATTATCTGCTTCTGCCCATAAACTGTATGGTCCTAAAGGAGTTGGAATGCTTTATATCCGAAATAAGGGATTTCGGGAGGGATGGGGGAAATTTATTAAACCATTAATGTATGGAGGAGGTCATGAAAGAGATATGAGACCGAGTACCGTAAATGTTCCGGGAATTTCTGCATTTGCAAAAGCCGTAGAATTAGTTGGTGAAGAGATGCCATATGAAATTAAAAGACTAACTCATCTTAGAGATAAAATTATAAATAATGTATCTGAAAATATAGAAGACTGCTTCTTAAATGGGCACCCTACTCAACGCCTTCCTAACAATGTAAATTTAAGTTTTAAATATATTGAAGGTGAATCAATGGTTTTAGATTTAGATTTTGAGGGCATTGGTGTATCTACTGGTTCAGCATGCTCATCTAAATCACTAGAGCCCTCTCATGTATTATTAGCTATTGGTATAGAACCTCAAGATGCACATGGATCTTTAAGAATAACTTTAGGAAGATTTACTACTGATAAGGAGGTAGATTATTTTCTTAAAAAGCTTCCTCCTATCGTGGAACGATTAAGAAAGCTATCCCCTCTTACAAAAAAAGAATAGGTAATACTTGTTTTTTAGAGTGTGAATAACGATAATAAAAATAAATATCCAATAGATAAACCAATATGAATGACCGCGAATGTTGCTCCTACTTTTAATAATCTTTTAAAATTTAAATTTTCTACACCATTGTTCTGAGCAATTTTCAGCGTCATCATATCACATGCGGCTCCTTGAGGTATCAAATTACCTCCAATATTAATACTAATTATAAAAGCGAAAAATAAGGGAATAGAGGGAAAATGAAATGTATCAA
This sequence comes from uncultured archaeon, assembly GCA_964447495.1. Lineage (GTDB taxonomy): Archaea > Asgardarchaeota > Lokiarchaeia > Sigyniarchaeales > SOKP01 > SOKP01. The sequence goes on along the minus strand of CAYUTF010000002.1, from coordinate 69,771 downwards.
TCAACAATGATATGATTGGAATAAAAATTAATGCTGTTGGAGTGTTTGCTACAAAACCAGAGATTAAGCTTACAAGTAATAAGATAATAAAACTAACCATAAAAGGGCTTAAAACTTCGAAGGGAATATTTATAAAAAGATCTTTGAACCCCGCTTCCAATAAACACCCAATAACCACGTATAAAGCGATAAAGAAAAATATAATTTCCCACTCTACATCTTTTAATATATCGATAGTCTTTTTTTTAGTAAATTTCGTATTAATCAATACTAAGGTAAAAGCAGAAAATGCAGCTGTTAAATATAATAAAGGTAAAACTGCAAAAAGAGCAATTGTAATTATGATTCCAATACTGTTAACATAAAACATTTTACGATTTGAAATCATAACATCTGTATCAACTAGTTCTAGGACAAAATTCTTCTGTTGTTCTTCTATTTCTGGTTCCTTTTTTAAGATAAACCTGTCTATAAGGTAAATAGTTATAAATAAGAGGAAAAAGGAAAAAATCCAATAATTTGTAATAAAATATGCAGTATCTAAGGAAAATGCTGTCGATATAATAATATTTTCACCACTAGAAAAAGGGGTGATGATCGAACCAATATTTATGCAAATAGTCATTCCCAATAAATAGGTACCCGATCTAATTTTTAAAAATCGACATAATCGTATTACAACAGGAGCTAAAATCAAAACAACAATAACATCATTAATAATAGCTGCTAAAATAGTTGTTATAATGCATATTAAATAAAGAAAGGTTCTTCGGTTTCCTTTTGAGATTTTGAAAAGCTTAACTGCTAAATATTCTAATATGTTTGAATCTTGCGCGATTTTAGTGATAATACTCATACTTAAAATAATGATAATGGCATCAAATTCAATATAATCAATAAAATCCCAAAAAGTTAAATTATTAACAACACCGGTAACAAATGCTGCCGTAAAACAACCAAATAATGAAATAGCGACAAAATCTAAATTTTTGGATGAGTAACTCACCAAAATTATTCCAAATATAATAAAGACAAAAATTATTAGAATTAGATTCATATAACCTTAAAAAAAACATGATTAAATTAAACTATTTCTCTATTCCATATCTTTTTTCCGCAGATTCAAGAATATTTTGGAGCATTTCTTTATAAGAAAGCCCTGCATGCTTAGCCATTTTAGCGAGATGTCCGTCCCAACACCAACCAGGGTTAGGATTGACCTCAAGCAGCTTAGGATTTCCCTCAGAATCAAGTCTCCAATCAAAACGTGCGTAATCTTTGCATTCAAGTCTTTCAAATAGTTTTAATGAGCATGATTCGATAATTTGAACTGTTTCAGGGTCTAGTTCTGCCTGAATAGATTTTAAATTCCAATAGGGTGATTCGGGAAGCCATTTTGCTTCATAACCACAGATTTTAGGCAATTCTGGGGGTAATACGGAATAATCTTCTTCTAATATTGGCAAAACAATATAATTATATGGGGGATTCCCAATGATTCCTAATGTTAAATCTTTTCCCGATAAGTATTGTTCTATTAGTATTGAATTATTATAACCGAATCTTTCACGAATATCGCGTACCGCATTTAATAATTGCTCTCCATTAAATACAACATTATTCTGAGTAATTGCAAAACTTGAATCACCAAAATTTGGTTTCACTATTGCAGGAAAATATAAAGGAAGATCAATTATTTTATCCTCAGGTTTAACAAAGATTGCTTCAGGTACGGGAACTTCTAACTCCTTAGCAACGCCTCGAACTAACGACTTATCATAACAAAATGCTAAACATTGAGGTCCAGAACCAGTATATTGATACTTGAGAATATCTAAAATTGCGGGAATATGTAATTCTTTACGAGGATCATTATAATATCCTTCATCACATAAGTTAAAAATATAATCAATTTTTCCTTTCAGTTTTGTTAGTTCTTGAATCAAGGTATCATGATTATCTATATATATGAAATTATATCCCTCCAATTCTTGGAGTGCTGCCTTTAATTGTGCGATTGTATAAAAATCATCATCATCAAAAATGGTTGAAGGTTTTAATAAGTCAGGTTTATGCGGATCACCAAGTAATACTATAATATTTTTATTTATTGCTTTTAATCGTTTTGTTTTTTGGGTCCATTCTTTCTTAACAACTGCAGTAACAATAATTCTTCTTTCCATCATCCCTAGATCTTGATCTTTTTGAGAATTGGGCGATAAATTCCCATGAAATACAATATCACTAAATCCTGCTTTCTCAAGAATTTCAGTGATCTCTTCAACTGAATATAATCTTTCGGCGTAAAATTGATCTACAAGAACCCCCTTATTAACATGGGTAATTACTTCTCGAGAGATTAATCGTTGTTTATCTAATGATAAGGATCGCTCTCTACAAACAAAGAAGTCTTTATCAATCCATTCCCATGATCGTGGTAAAAAATTATTTCGTAAAAAACCCCCATCGGTTATATCTATCAATATTTTCCCCCAAGGCTTTAGCGTGCGAAATGTCTCTTTAAGAACGCGTAAATCATCATTAATTGTTTCAAAATAACCAAAACTATTTCCTAATATTAAAACATTATCAAAGTTATCTGAAGGATAAGGAAGTTTCCTGGCATCACCCTCCCGAAATTTACATAGAAGACCATTTTTCTTAATTGTTGCTCGAGCTTTTTGAATTAAGTAGTGAGATCGATCCAGTCCCTCGACTCTTTCGAATCCTCTTTTTGATAATTCAATACTATGCCTCCCCTGGCCGCAACAAAGATCTAAAATATGGCTCTCAGGTCTAAGCTGTACAATTTCTGAAAAAAGATTTATTTCATGGGATGTAATTAAATCATCATCCACAACATCCCCATCTGTTTTTAAATAATAGGCATTAAAGATTTTTTTCCACCAATCTTTTTTTACATATTCTTCTAAATCAGCTATAGGACCTAAACAAATGGGTTTATTCACATTATTACGAATATTTTGTTTTTTAGAATTAGTAATATTGTTCGATTTTTCTGGCATTTTCCTTTTTACATTTTATTATGTATTATGTGAATTAAAAATAAACATTTTACAAAAAAGTCTATAGAGTAGGGAAAATCTAAATCCAATTAAATTAATTGGTAGTAGTTTTATCATCGAATATTCTTTCTAGATAGACCTTTTTAGCAATAAATTTTAATATAAAATCTATGAAATTTTATTAGATTTTTAAACAATAATATGCCTATAATAGTTTATAAATTTTTTCCAATTAAATTAATTGGAGTAAAGTTTAAAAATAGCGGGTTTAAAGAGTAATATTTAAATATCCATATTGATTTTTAATGTAATTGTTTATATATAGTTTAATAATATGAAATAAATAAAAAAAAAGGAGAGAAAGATATGGACCTAGAATATAATATTGGGTTGGAGAAAGACGAGGACGATGAAGATTGGGATGATGATGATGATGATGATAACGATGGAGACTTCGATGACGAAGATTCCGATGAAAACGATGAGGACTGGGATATGGACGATGACGATTTTGATGATATAGATGATGACATAGATGAGGATTAAGTATTACTCTAATCTGCAAATTCTACTATGCTCGTTCTTCGATTCTATAATTGATATTCAAAATAAGTGAAAATTTTTTTTAAAGCGACTTCTCATTATTAATAAAAAATATATTTTAATTCATCATAATTGATTATATGGCTAGCGAAGAGAATTCTAAAAAATTAGCTATTTTAATACTAATAGGAGGAAAAAGTACTCGCTTTGGAACTGAAAAAGCAGTAATACAATTATTAGGAAAACCACTAATTTTGCACCAAATAGAGACACTAACTAAATTTGATGAAGATATCTTTTTAGTCGCCCATTCAGATGAACAAATATTTAGTTATAGGAAAGAAATCGAATTTCCAAGAGAAATTACTTTTATTGTTGATGATCGAGCTATTTTTAATCATCCTAAAATTTTTCAACCAATGTTGGGCATATATTCTGGATTTAAAGAACTCTTAAGACAAAATTTTCAGAAAGCATTTGTATTGTCTTGTGATATGCCGTTAATTAAGCCAGAAGTTGTTGAACTTATGATAAAACAAGCTATCGGTTATGATTGTGTTATCCCCCAATGGAAAAATGGTTTTTTAGAACCATATTTTGCAATTTATCCCGTGGAGAAAGGATTCCAAAAAGCAAAAGAAATCTTAATGAATGAGAATTACGGACTACTAAACTTAATTGATAAAAACTGGAAAATTAATTATGTGCCTGTAGAGGAAAAGATACAACCTCTAGATCAAAATTTAACTAGTTTGATCAATATTAAGGGGCCAATAGATTTAGTAAAATTGTCCAAGTTATATTAAAATCAAAAAATTTCTCTTATTTAAAATTAAAATAAAAAATTTTTTTTTATTTAACAAATCGCTATATATTTCTAATATAAATTGATGATGATATAGTGATTATAAAATTCTTAGTATAATTATAGCTTTAGGATGTTTCATTGGAGTAATAATTCTTATAATCACAGAAAAATTAAATAGAGCAATAGCAGCTTTATCAGGAGCAGTTATTGTTTATTTTGTATGAACGTTCTTAGAAGGAATGAACTTTAATGTAATCATTGAACTATTATTTGGAACTGAAAGTGAAGGTTTTGTAAATCTTCACTCCCTTATTTTAATTATAAGCATGATGCTTATTGTGGCAATTTCTAATGAAGCAGGGCTTTTTCAATATATCGCTTTAAACTTAATTAAACTATCAAAAGGAAAGCCACTTTATCTAATGTCAATTTTTTGTTTAATTACGATATTTATTTCTGCGATATTAAACAACATTCTGACTGTTATTATACTTATCCCTCTGACAATAACAGTTTCTCGTATTTTAAATGTAAATCCTTCTGCTTATATACTAACTCAAGCAATTTTAGTCAATATTGGTGGAACTTTTTTCACGATTTCATCTATACCTAATATATTAATTAGTACTTATGCTGATATTCAATTTATTGATTTCTTTTTGAATGTTGGAACGATTTCTTTAATAATTTTTGTTTAACACTTGTCTTCTTTATTTTTATATTTAGGAAATCCCTAGACATCCCCCAAGAAGGTATTAAAATTTTAAGAGAATTTAATGTATGGAATTTTGTACCTAATAAAATGTTGTTATTAAAATCACTATTTACGTTAATCCTTGTATTTATCTTGTTTATTATTATTCCTACATCAATATTACCTACTGATATAATTGCGTTAATTATGGCATTATTTTTAATAATCATTAGTAGACTTGAAGCAAAACAAATTATTTCTAAAATAGATTTTGAGTTAATCCTCTATCTTTTGGGGATATTTATTATTGCTGGAGCTCTTGATATCCTGGGAGTTGTTCAATTCCTGGGAGAAATAATGTCAAATCTCTCTGGAGGAGATATATTTTCTCAACTCATTATTATTCTCTGGATATCTTCATTTTTAAGCAGTGCTATTGATAATATTCCTATAACTAAATTGTTAATCCCTGTCATAAATACCATTTCAAATAACTACCCATCAGCTATGCGACATCAATTTTTCTTTTGTCTAGCTATTGGAGCTAATTGGGGAGATAATCTTACACCGCTTGGGGATAACATATTAGTAGTCCAAATAGCTGAACAAAATAAGCGTCCTATCAGTTTTAAACAGTTTTTCAAAATAGGTTTTATAACAACACTCTATCAGATAACACTAGCATCGATATATTATACTCTAATCTTCAAGTTTCTTATTGGAATAATGATTACTTTATCTATTGTTATCCTAATCATTACACTTTTTATTATAATTAAGATTGGTCCTAAAAAGTTAAAAAACATAATTGAAAAAGTTATAAATAGATTTAGAAATATTTTCATAGAGTGAGATAAAATGGTTTTTAAAAATATCAATCGTATAAAAGCAGCATTACCCGAAGTAATTCATATAGTAATGTTTTATAATAATGGCACTATTTTTCAAACCACATTTGAGCAAGATATTAATATCCCTAAATTAGGTGAAGTTTTAGCGAAAATATTAAATCAGGCAAGAAAAATTAATGGTTTATGTAAGTTTAAAACTAATGATTATATCAAACTTATATTTGAAACAGAAGAAGTATCCATTATATTATTGAAACTAGGTGAAGAGAGTAATATCGCATTGTTTTTTAAAAATGAAGAATCAAAAGAGATTAACCTTACTCTTATTAAACGATATCTTACTAGAATCGAAGAACTAATTGATATGGATAAAAGAGAATTAATTTTGAAGCAAATATTAACAAAAGAAGAAGAAGCAAAAACGTTAGAAACGTACTTAACGAAAAAAAAAGAAGAATTAGATGAGTTACGAAATAAAATGGAACAAGAAAGTTCTGATTCTGATGCAAAAAAGCTTAAAAAAGAGTATAGTTTAATAGAACAAGATTGGCTTAAATTGAACGAGGATATAAATAAAATTAATTTAGAAATGAATAATTTAAAAAAAGAGATAGAAAAAACACAAAAAAAATAGAAGAATAATTTTATAATAAAAAATTTTAAAAAAAAGATGTTATTATTAAAAACCAGAGAACTATTTTCTTGGGTGATGAAAAAATGAATCAATATACTTATAAATATAATTCGATAGTAAATGATATCATTTATATAAAAAGTGAATTTAAGAAAAAAGGGCAAGAATATGGAATTATTAAAGTAAACAAAAATCTAATTAACGTGTTTGTAGAAGCAATTGATTTAATGTCAGTATCATCAACTATATCATCAAAGTTTAGTGAAAAATTAGAGAAATTCATAATGCCTAGATTTATGGAACTAAATGAAATAGCATATACTGAGAAATCATTACCAACTGAAATAGGTGTAGAACTTTCAAAAGAAAACCAAAAAGAGATGCTAAACGCTCTTAGTACTGCTAATGTTGTAACTGATTTAGAAAGTAAAGGTTATCCTCTTAATGAATTAAAAACAATCTTAAAAAATACTGTTTTTTCAAAGCAAAAATAATCTTTTTTTTGTTCATAAAGTATTTTTTTCCTGATAATTTTTATTTAATATCTATTAGGATGTTATTATTTGATTACTTATGTTATTTTTATTTGAAAATCCAATATTTTCTTTGATTATTTTACCAATACTTATTTTTTTCGCTCGGGTTGCTGATGTAACATTAGGAACTTTAAGAATAGTGTTTATTTCACAAGGTAGGAAAAAATTAGCTCCCATTGTGGGATTTTTTGAGATTTTAATATGGTTACTAGCAATTGGACAAATATTCAGCGATTTAACAAATATAATCTATTATTTTGCATATGCGGGAGGTTTTGCAACGGGAAATTATGTGGGTTTAATGATCGAAAATAAAATTTCATTAGGATTATTAAATCTTCATTTAATAGTTAAAGAAAATCCAGAAAAATTAATCAATATTTTAAGAGAAAAAGGATATGGATTAACTACTATGACTGCTGAAGGGACAAAGGGAATGGTTAAATTAGTTATGTTAATTATTAAACGTAAAAATCTTCCCAAAGTTTTAAGTATCATTAGAAAGAATAATCCCAAAGCTTTTATTTCTATTGAACAAGTAAGTTCTGTTGATGGAGGTAATTTTCCTCCAAGAGAAAGAACTCGTTGGCTTTTATTTAAAAGACGAAAGGTTTAAGTGATAAATAAAAAATATGAAAAATTCGTAACAATTTTTTGTTAAGATAATTTGATCTATTTAATGGTTAGTGAGGAATTAAAATTTTCGGATTATACAATTAATTTAGAAGAAAAAGACATATCTGATGTCTCTTTTAAAACTAAATCATATTCCAATAAACTAAAATTAATGGAACAAAAAAATATCCTTCAAAAACCTATAAAGGAAGTAATAGAACATCTCTTTGTAAAAAATAATCTTATTTCTGAAAAAACAAAAAAATCAATTTCTAGAATAATATTTTCAGAAAAACATAGAACTATTATACCCATTACTAAATCTGGAAAAGATTTCATCTATAATCGGGATAAATTAATTCAAATGTATGGATGGTATTTTTATGTTTTAAAAGCTGAAAAGAAGAAGCAAAAAAAAGCTCAAATCCATAAAGAAGAAGAAACTATACTCACCGAAAAATACCAGTTCAACGATAATACAATTAGTTTAAAAGAAAAACGAAATATGCGGGCTTTATACAATACTAAAGAATATTTTGCTTACAAACGAGTTTTAGAATCAGAAAAAATCCCTCAAATGCCCATTAAAGAAGTCCTCGATGATCTCTTTTATAAGAACCAAACTATTCCTGAAAAGGAGAAGAAATCAATAAAAAAAATAATATATTATCAAGAAAAAAGAGTTATTGTGGTAAAATCTTTAATTGCAGACGTGATGTATGAAAATTTAAAGGAGATAGTAAATAAATATGGCTGGTATTTTTACATAACAGGCGTCCCTGTTGGAGGTAGTGAAATCTCACTTGCTATTGATAAAATCGAGAAGAGATATAATGAATCATACTTTGAAAATATTTCTTTAAATAATGGGGAAAGTGATTCTGAAAAGATAAGAGTTACAATATATCCTATTGTATTGAAACCAAATCATAACTGTCATATCTTAGGATTAGGAAAGCTCAATATTTTATTAGATTGCGGTCTCTCTGAACCAAAAGAAGAAGAGGATAAAGAAGGTGATTTCAACTATATACAAGAATATTTAGTTAATTTTTCAAAACTTCTGGCTGATGCTGAGAAAAAAAGGAGTCAATTGGAACTAGAAAAAGATATTAACTTTGAACAAGTAAATTCTGAGATAGATGCAATATTTTTATCACATAGCCATTACGATCATATCTCTGGATTAAAACAACTCATAAAAACTTTTCCTGATATTCCAATTTTATGCTCAAGAATAACTTTGGATTTATATTTACTTCGCGATTCTAACTTTTTGAAGCAAGAATCACATACAAATATAGAGGAAGAGGAATATCAAAATATAGTTAGAAATGTTATTTATGTAGAAAACGGTTCGAAGGTAAAATTCAAGGAGAAGGGATGTTATCTTTCTTTCTACCATGCGGGTCACATGCCTGGCGCACTAATGATATTAGCAAAAGTCAAGGATTTCCGTTTTCTATATACAGGGGATTACACTTATTATGATATAACCCCGTTTGCTGGAACAAGAAGATTTTTAGGACAAATTTCGAAACCTATTGATTATCTTCTAATAGATGGAACCTGTGCAATGGAAGATTACGGAGATATATCTGAAACATTTCACAGTTTAATATTATTCTTGGAACAAAAAGCAGAATATGAGGATAGTGTGTTAATCGGAGCTGACCCTTCAAGTTTAGCAATTACTTTCATGTTAATCTTTTGGAGATATTTTAGAAAACTACAAATAAGAAAGAATTTTAAAAATAGACCCAATATTTATGTCGATATGATGGTAAAGAAAAATATTCAAGTTATAAATCATCGCTATGAATATATTTACGGACCAATTTCTAACCTCATACGAGATAAAGCGAATCCTTTTAATAGTATAAAATTTCGGTGGTTTGACGTAACGGATTTAGAATTTTTAAGAAAAAAGAATAATATTATTATAAGTCATCCTCCTGATCTCTCCTATGGGATTATTCGAAACATTATTAATATCATTGGAAGGAATCCACATAATTTAGTCTATCTCGCAGGCTCTATTCATGAAGAACCTGGACAAGCTTTAATTTCTGGAAGCGATGAAATTACATTTTCAGAAACATGGAAAGTCCCCTTCAGAGCACTATTAATAAATACTTTTGTTCCTCAGTTAAAAATTATCCTACACTCTGATAAAAAACAACTCACAAAAATGATTGAAAACCTTGAACCGAAAGAAGTATGCTTTTTTCATCAGTCTGCTAAAAATCTAATAGACGTTGTAGACTATGTGAAAGAATTAGGTGTAGAGAAGGTATCATTACCTCAGAAAAGAAAATTATTAATTTTAAATTAAATACAATATCAATATAATATTAGAATTTTACATTACACATTTGACATTCATTAAATTAAAGAAGGTTAGCAACATTGTACTCAGATAAAGTATTGGATCATTTCAAAAATCCTCGGAATATTGGAGAAATGAAGGATGCAGATGTTGTGGGCGAGTTTGGGAACCCTGTTTGCGGAGATCTTATGTATATATATATTAAGGTCAAAGAGAAGGAAGGAAAGAAAATTATTAATGATATTTCCTTTCAAACATTTGGCTGTGCCGCAGCCATAGCTACATCGTCAATGATTACTGAATTAGCTAAAGGAAAAACTTTAGAAGAAGCTAATAAAATAACAAGAGATGATGTTGCTGACTCATTGGGCGGATTACCTCCTATAAAGCTCCACTGCAGCAATTTAGCAGCTGATGCTTTACATGATGCAATTCAGAAATATTTTTCTAAACAAAATAAGAGCTAAGAGTCTCTATTTTAAATATAGTAATACTTTAAATGAAATCTCTCCCTTAGTAGTACTTATTATTTGTAAATAATTCGGATGTATTTCAAATTATAAGCAATAGCTATTTTTATTGTATTATCTATTTTTAGAGTAGGATTATTTTATAAGGTGATTAAATCTGGAATCTCCAGAAAAAATTAAAATCAAGCTTGGCGGAATGACTTGTGCATCATGTGCTTTAAAAATTGAAACAAAACTTAAAGATATGCCAGGAGTTTCTAGTTCCGTGGTAAATTTCGCGAATGAGGAAGCGACAGTAGAATATAATGATAAATTAACAAATTATGGAGAATTTGATAAAGCTATTCGTGATTTAGGTTATAAATCAACTTTAGCAAAAGTGGATATTAAAATTAATGATCCCCTTGATGAGAATGCTTTTAATTCACTAATTAGTAATGTTAAATTAATTGAGGGGATATATAATGTTCGAGGAAATTTTGTGGCATCTAAATTATTCATTGAATTCAATGAATTAAAAATTGATGAAAATAAAATATATACGAATATTAAGAAATTGGGTTATAATATCGAAAAAGCAGCAGGGGCTATTGATAAGGAAATTGAAAAACATAAAAAAGAAATGAGATATAGGCTTCGAATCTTATTGATATCTTTAAGTTTTACTCTGGTTATTACTCCAATAAGCTGGTGGGTAGCAGAATCTTTTATTAGGAATATTGTACTTTTTTTCTTAGCTTTAGGCAATTATAGTATTGCAGGTTCTTTTTTTCTTATAGGAGCATACAAATCATTAAAAAATAAATCAACAAATATGGATGTTTTAGTTGCGTTAGGAACTACTACTGCCTTAGTCTATTCAATATTAACAACTTTCTTCATTGATGGAAAAACATTTTATGAAGCAATGTCAATGATTTTATCATTCCTATTAATTGGGAAATATTTTGAACAAAAGACAAAAGGGCAAACATCTGAGGCAATAAAAAAACTTATTGGCTTACAACCTAAGACAGCAACGTTGTTAAAAGATGGAAAAGAATTAGAGATTCCTATAGAAGAGATTGAAGTTGGAGATATTTTAATTGTGAGACCCGGTGAGAAAATCCCTGTCGATGGGAGAGTAGTAAAAGGAAAATCTAAAATTGATGAGTCGATGATTACCGGTGAAAGTCAATATGTAAAAAAGGAAGTTGATAGTGAAGTAATTGGGGCAACAGTGAATCAAACTGGGCTAATAAATGTAGTATCTGAACGAATAGGGAAAGACACTCTTCTGTTCCAAATTATTGACTTTGTAAAGGAAGCACAAAGTAAAAAGGCGGCAAAACAAAGACTCGCCGATAAAGTTAGCAATTATTTTGTACCAACTGTAGTTTTAATTGCTATTGGGGCGTTTTTATATTGGTTTTTTATAGCATTTAACGATATGGAATTTTCCCAACGTTTAGAATTATCCTTACTTGTATTTACTTCTGTTGTTGTAATTTCATGTCCATGTGCCCTAGGCTTAGCAATTCCAACTGCTATAATGGTGGGAACAGGGAAAGGAGCGGAAAATGGGATCTTACTCAAAGGAGGAGACTCATTGGAAGCAATTAATTCGGTTAACACCATTGTTTTCGATAAAACTGGAACTTTAACTGTCGGGAAACCAAGAGTTTCAAAAATTTTCACTGAGAAAGAATTAAATGGAGACGGATTTGACGAACGAAAGGTCTTATTCGCTGCGGGTAGTGCTGAAATGGGTTCTGAACATCCATTAGCTCGTGCAATAATAGAGGAAGCTAATCAAAGAGGATTAGTCTTAGAAACTCCTAATGAATTTGATGCGAAACCGGGAAAAGGAATCATCGCAAAAATAAATGATGAAGAGGTCATTGTCGGTAATGAAAAATTAATGCTTGAGAATAACGTTTCCATAGATAAATACCATTCAAAATTAAATGAATTCCAAGAAGACGGAGTGACTTCAATTTTAATCAGTGTTGACAATAAATTACGGGGAGTTATTGGTATTTCAGATAAAATCAAAGACCAGGCATTCTATACACTCGAAAAATTAAAGGAAAAGGGACTTAAGATTTATATGATAACTGGGGATAATAAAAAAACTGGTTTAAGCATTGGAAAGCAACTAGGAATAGAAGAAAATAATATCTTAGCAGAAGTTCTTCCTAACGAAAAAGCCGAGACTATTAAAAAATTGCAGGAATATAAAAAAGCAGTAGTTGCAATGGTCGGGGATGGAATCAATGATGCTCCTGCATTGGCTCAAGCTGATGTCGGGATTGCGATTGGTTCAGGTACAGATATAGCTATAGAAACAGCAGATATCGTTTTAATGCGCGGAGACTTAAGAAATGTTGTAGCTGCGATTAATTTATCTAAAAAAACCTACAAGAAAATGTTAACCAATTTATTCTGGGCATTTATATATAATCTAATAGGTATACCAATTGCAGCAGGAGTTTTATATTATGTCACTGGATTCTTTTTGCCTCCCTATTTAGCAGCGGTTTTTATGGCTTCCAGTTCAGTTTCAGTAGTAGCAAATGCGCTGCTTCTGAAAAGATACGAACCAAAGACTCCATTACAAGTTGAAGAGGAACGAATATTATTATCCCAAGAAAAGGTTGTTGATCCTGTATGTGGTATGAAAATTGAGCCCCGCCGTGCGATTGAATACGTATATGAGGATAAATTATATCATTTTTGTAGTCCTAATTGTGAAGCACATTTCAAAAGAGAGCCTGAGAAATTTAAAAACTATGATAACATGAATCCTAAATTAATGCAGATGATGAGTGAGGAATCTGAATTAGTTACTGATCCTGTATGTGGCATGAAAGGGAAGCCAGAAGATTGGATTGAGTATGAATTAAATGGGAAGAAATACTATTTTTGCAGTGAATCATGTAGAGCAGAATTTAAAAACAATCCTGAAAAATATATTGAACTAAATAAAAAAAAAGAGAATGATAAAAGTATGTCAAAATTAAAATGTGAAGAATGTGGACTTGAGCAAGATGTGCCTATGCATTGCGGAAAACCCATGCATAAGGAAGGAGATCAGTTAGTTTGCTGGATGGGTGCTTCATGTGGTAATGTACCTGTGCCAAAACATCATGGAAAGCCCATGAAACTCATTAAATAGAATTGTGAGAGGTGATAAATAATGACAGAGTTAAAATGTACGAAATGTGGAAAAGTAAGCGAAACAATACCCATGCACTGTGGATACACTATGACTTATAATGAGGAATCAAATGCATTTGAATGTTATATGGGTCCCACTTGCGGATATATCCGATTAGATGAGTATGTGTGTGAAAATTGTTGTAAATAATAATATTTTTTTTAATTTCTATTTTTAATTTAATCTAATTTTACTCGTTAAGTTATAGGTCTTTCTTTTTCTTTCTAATATTTAGCCAAATTTCTAAAATTATATATATTATAAGTCCAATTGAGGTTATTAATGCCCCTACAATAAAGGCAGATTGATAGGCAAGTACTTCATTAATCCCTTGATTGATTAAAAAATCTATAAGAGGCCCCGATATTAAGGTGCAAGCTAAGCCCCAAGAAAGGAAGAAAGTAGCATTATATACACCAAATAATTTACCGCGAATTTTTGGTGGAATAAGGTTGGATGCAATAGTATATGATGATGCAGATATGATAACTTCTGCAGTACCTATTAGAAAACTCCCAATAAAAATAAAAAGTAATTCAGGAGTTAATCCAGTAATGAGAAGTGCGAGAATAGCAAATAAAATCCCCAAAATGAATGTTTTCGAATCTCCAAATCTCTTGCTTAATCCTCCAGCACTAACTCCTATTATTAATACCGCAACTGATCGAGTATTAGCGATATAACTCAATAATATACTATCGACATTAAACCCGCCATCTAAGATTAAATATTGGCTATAAATTGTAGCAATAGAATTTCGGCCAAAATTTACAAAAATTAAGGCGACAATAAAAATGATAAAGATAGTCTTGTAATTAGTATGATTGTTACTCACATTATTCTCTTCTAAAATTGGATCTCTACTAATCTTAATCCCTCCTTCTGGTGTGAAAAACATTGGGATAGTAGATAAGAACATTATAAGGGATGCAATAAAGAACAAGGGCCCATTTCGAAATCCAAAACCGCTATCATAGAGATATCCGCCAATGGAAATACCAATAATACGACCTATACCACCAATACTAGTTAACTCTCCCATGATTTTACTTCTCTTTTTTAATGGGTAAAGATCGCTTATTAAGGCGCTCCATCCTATATTTGACATGCTCCAGAAAATCTCAATACATGATAAGCCTATAATAATTACAAAACCAGCAACAAAAAAATCAATAAATATTGAATGTATAAACCACACTAAAGTTGTACCTATTCCTGCTAAAACTTCTCCTAATAAAATAAAAGATCTACGCTTTTGCAGCTTATCACTTAAGGGACCCCATGCAAAATTTTGAAATATGACACTCATAATCATGGGAAGAGTGGCATACAAGGTCGTCTGCCAAACGGATAAGTGTAGGAAATCTCTTAAATAAATAGACAGATACGTATAGAATAAGCCTCTTCTAAACATTGCTAAGAATTGAAATGAAGAAATACCTGTAAAGACTCTTAAAGATTGCTTTTTAATCACTTATCCCACGAGATAATTTCATATCATACTGAAAAAATTGATAGAGATAAATTATTTTTCTTTCTTGAATTTTGCTTTTAATTACTTTATTAAGATATTAATGGAAATATTAGAGTTCAATACTAAAAATATCAATATCTTTTAAGGGGAATACCTTAAAAACCTTTAAAATATCTCCTCCTTTTTTCTCTTTTTCCATTTGCTCAGCAAAATTAGAGAAATAATCTAATAAAATTCTATATATAAAATTCCATTGTTTTTGCTGTTCTGTATCATTCGATATCTCCTTTTTTATCTTTGATAGGGTAGCTTTTACTCGTTTTCGTCCTAAATACTTAATAAAGTTCTTTATAACTTCTATTTTAATTTTATTATATTCTTCAGGTCTAAAACTTGAGATGACATAAGTTAAATCATCATCTGCTATAGGAAAAAAGCTAATTATCTTATCTTCTGGTTCTTCTGGATTATCTAAAAGTTTCAATTCAATATCTGTTTGATTTAAATTTTCTAAAATAGGATAAAGCTCTCCCGGGTTAATCCTCGTTTCCAATTGAATTTCAGGTGCAATTTCTGAGATTGTAAAAAGGAAATTAGGGTATTTCTCTTCATTTTCAATACGATAAGTATATTCTTTTTTAAGAATACTTAATATTGACTCCTTCAATGATTCAGGAATATCTTTTCTAATAAATGAGATCTCAGTTTCATTTTGTTTCAGCTTTATTTTTTGATCATCTTTTTGTTTTTTAGTAAAATCTGTTGCTAATGAATTTAGAAATTTATCAGATGCTTTCTCTGATTTTAAATTATTATTTAATGCAAGATGAGTTTGACTTTTTTTTGCCATAGTTTTGTATAATCTCTGCGAAAGAAACTTCTTAGCCTTTTTTTGCGCAACTCCTTTACTGTCAAATTTTTCTGTGACAGACACAAAATCAATAATTTTTTGTTTTATTCCGTAATCATCTGTTTTTTCAGTTAAGTAAACGTCCATATTTGCATCTGTAAGTTTTTGAATTAAAGAGTATACTTCATTCTTTGGTAATTTTGTTGCTTTAATCAATTCTCGTTCAAGAATTTCGATAGGATACGCATCTGCTCTTCTTATATATTCACTTTTTATTAATTTATAGATAATATCCAAGCTTTCCTCTTCTCTATTTATAGTTTCTTTTTGCAGCCTAATAAACATTGAAGTTTCATGTGGTTTTAGATAATATATCAGCAATGTTAACCCAAGAAAGATAATCATTATTATCGACACAACATACTTATCAGCCATAAAGAAATTTCCTAATAACGTAATGGATTGATTTGGAATTTGGGTTTGTAAGGAAAAACGGCTCAAAGTTTGAGCAAAAACACACCCTAAAATTAATATAATTAACCCATCTCTCTTAAAGATTAATAATTGCCATCCAATTGATTTTCCTAATTTTTTAACAATACGATATAGAAAGAACATTGAAATAAAGAATTCAAATATAAAGATATAAGTAACAGGTGAACCAGTTGAACTAACAGTGGCCTTTATAGTAGATATCGTTTCTGGACTCAATAAAAGAAAAATTGTGACTTGTAGAACCTGAAAGAAAAAGATAAATAATACAATTAGAGAAAATGTGTAGTTATCATATAAGCCTGCCCTTTTAGTTTCAGCCTTTTTTCGAGTAAAAACAAATTCAAAAATAATAAAGAGTAAAGTAAGTATTAAACTAAAATAAATTAAAGGCATTATTAATCGCATTTCTATGTTATATACGTTTACAGCACTAGTAGGGTCATAAGATCCAAACATATCCAATGATATAAAGACTAATAATCCTCGATACATCAAAGCTATTAAAACTAAAAGAGCTAAGATAAAATATGGTGTTAAAAATGCGCCTATCCTTCTCATTAGTGAATATTTTTCTATAAAACGCGCTTCTATTTTAGTAGCAAATTTGCGAGAATACATAAAAAATCGAATACTTAATAATATAAGCCAGAACGTAGATAACCCAAGAAGATAACTCATCAAATTTATATTTATTAGAGATAAAAATATGAAATAAAACGCAGTTGTTAATCCAATATATAAAATTATCTGCTTGATCATAGTATGTTCTTCGAAAATAAAGTGTCTTATTTTATCATTACTGAAGAGTACTGAGAGGCATAAAAATAATGCCACAATAGCATTTCCAAACACAAAGGGGTTCCCAAAAGTCACGATATAAATTATGACATTATCTGGAAAATTAATTGCAAATAATAAGATGAATGAATAGAATAAAAATATCGAATAAATACCTATAAAACGTTTCTCAAATGCAAATGACTTAGGGGGTTCTTTGCCCTCAATATAAATCTCCTTAAAAATAATTTTCTTGATGATTGGCTTTAAATAACCTTTTATTTTTGATAATAAATTGATTTTTTTCATTTGTTAGATCCAAGCAACACTAATTTTATTCAATTCTTTGACTTATTATAAATGAATTTTTTCTTAAATAAATTAGTAAATAAGTGATATAAAATAATTTTACTCACTATTATTCGTATTTAACTACTCATTTGAAAGTTTTAAAAACTTTAAAAAATATTATTAATATGAGTATGGAAACAAATCAAGATAGAGAGAATATTGTTCATTTTGTTAAACAAGCTATTGAAATGCTTTGTGAAAAAAATATATCTAATGTGGTAATTCTTTCTTCTTATAAGATTAATTCTGTATTAAAAGAAAACTTCGGTATTAATATAAGGGTTGATCGAATTGGACGAATTTTAAGTAATGTAGCAAAAAGAAATCAATTAAAACGCTTAAGAACTAATATTCCCAAATATAAATTACATATCTCTATGGTTTCTCATCTGGATTTTTCTTAATTTACAGGAAAAGTACTTTTTATATAAAAAAAGCTTTGTTTATTTTACTTGTCTTAAACTTGATATTACTTTTTGAAGTCTTTCAATTAAATCTTCGATTTCACGATAAGTTTCTTTATTTGGATTCATTTTCGATGAGAAATCTTCGATTTCATTAAATAATTTTAATTCAAATGCTTTAGTCGAATTTTCGATATGTTGAATAATTGTATTTGATAATTTATCGGACTCTTGATAAACTTTATTCAAAAGTTCGTTATTCTGATTTAATGACTGTTCAATAACGTTATTATTTTGGGTGATCTTATCTAATTCATTTTTAATAGTTGTTATTTTTTCTTCAATTAAATTCGTGATATCACGTATTTCTTTTTCTAAATTCTCAAAAAGATAACTTAATTGCTCTTCAAAGTTTGATTCGATTTCATTTTTAAGCTCAATTTGATTGGTTAAACGTGTGTCAACACTTGTTTTTATATTTTTCATAAAAAGATTTGAAATATCGGTAAAACTTCTATTAAAGATGCGTTGAACATCCACTAAACCTGATGCTAATGTTTCTTTAATATTATTTATAGAACTCCGTATATATTCAGAGCCTTTTAATACATCTTCAGAAACATCATTCATCCATATATTCAGTTCTTGTTCATAAACACTAAGAAAAGCATCCTTAAATTTTTCTATACCATCTTTTACTCCATATAGTATTGAAAACCCTTCTTTTTCTGTGGATTCAGGCTCATCTTGTGGAGATGTGGGGATCTCTTGAAGTACTTCAGGAGAAGGTTTCACGAGCTCATCAACTTCATGAATGATTGCAGTATTTTTTTTTTGAGCAGATTCAATTAGTTCCTTTACCCATTTAAAGTATTTTAAAGTATTTGGTGATTCAATTTCAAATTGAACTTTAACATAATCGCTTTCTGAGCCTTTAATAAAATCTTTTAACCTAAAAATTTCAGTTCCAAAATTTTGATCCTCTGATATTAATGTTTGTTCAATCACAATCCCAAATCCATAAGGATTATCGTCATTTTGGAAGTATTGATTATTTGCTTTATCCGAATTAGAAAAGTATAACCCATATCCTAAATGGGAGTGATACCACCCTATTATTTTATTGTTTGTTTCTGAATATTGCGATTTAATTGTTTCTATAGTATCATGAATTTCTTGGGAAAATCCCAGTTCTACAATATCACCATGCGTAATTGGAATAGCATCGTTGATAATGAAACTCTTATCTTCACTTAAATATTCGCCAACACAAATACCAAGTGCTTGCTGGCTTATTTCTTCAGATTCATTAGCAAATCTAAGAATATGAGATATCATCTTTCTAAAACAATCATATTTAATTGTAATTCTTCCCTCTTTTGAGACTTCTACTTCTTTATTTTCATAGCCAGTATCTAAGTTATTAGCAGAATCTTTAGGCATTTATTTCCCTCCTCCTTTCTTTAAATCTTTAATTTGAGACAGTAGTTCTTGTTTATCGGTTTTTAAGTCCTTAATTGTTGTATGTAAATTCTTCTTTTCACTTTCTAATTTTTCAATCTTATTGAAAATAGGGTCTTTTGAGCCTTCAAGTACTAAAATAGCTGCCTTGAGGTTCGACATAATTTTCTTTGCTTCTTTATCTAAATTACTTATATTATTGTCGAGATTTATTATTTTTTTCTTGAAATTTTCTATAGTTTTTTGCTTATTTTCATCCAATTTACCAGTAATTCTTTTTTCTGAGGGCATTATTATTTTCGATAAACTTTCTATCATTTGAGTATTTTTTTCTAAAATTTGGATACAATTTGAATTAGTCTCATCAATTTGTGAGATTAATTTCTGACAATTATCAAACATGAAAGAAATCTGTTCAACAGAAAACTTTAATTTTTCATTAAATAAAGTGTCTTTTTCTAAATTGATTTGATTTTTAAAATTACTATAAATTTTCCGAATATTTTCTTGTTCCTCTTCAAATTCATCAAATGTATCTGAGATGTAGTCATCTAATTTGCTTAAATTATTTTGCAAAGTGTAATTAAAAGTTTTCTGCATATCATTTAGACTATCACTTAAATTTTGTTTTAACTTTACCAAATCTTTTCTCATCTGTGTGTTATTATAATATGTTTTGTTGGTAATCCTTTGACTCCATTCATTAAGAGACGTAATTAGAGGGATCATTGATAAATCTAAAAAGGAAGTTATACCGGATTTTAATGAAGATAGTAATTCCTGAAGATGTAATTCAGGTTTTCGAATCTCTAATTGTTCTTGATCTGGGATAAATACTTCACTAAATAGATCTGTAGTTTCATTTAGCTCATATAAAGGTGGCTGATTTGATTGAATATTATTAATTAAAGTGATTACATTAGAATAGAATGACTTATCCTTTGGAGGTTCTACAATAGCTTTAACTTCATGATACTCAGAATTAAGACTTTTCGAAGGATCATCCAACCTAAACGCTCGAAAACCCATGTCTCCTTCACGCTCTAAATATGTATGATCGAATACCAGTCCTACTCCACTAGGATTTTTATCTTGCCAAAATAGTTGATTAAAAACATCAGTTGATGAGAAAAAGATATTTAAGCCCGGATGCGAATGATACCAACCTACTGTGAACCAATTTTTCATACCATGCTCATTATATATCTGAAGATCAATCTCACCGAATGCTCCTAACTGTTCTTCAGTAAATTTGACTTCTATAGAACCCCCATGTGAAATTGGTACTACATCTTCCACGATAACATTTTTGATTTTTCCATCTCCTTCTAAATGTCCCACCAACATTCCAATTACTTCGCTAAACTGCCTAAAATCCCTTGCTTTTGAACCAAATCGAAGTACATGTACCAGCATCTTATAATATGCTAATGGCTTAACTATCACAGTGCTTTCATCAACAAACTTTCCCATTATTAAATCACTCAATTTGATAAGTTTAGATATAGTTAATTTTTAAGATATATTAATTTAACTCATTTATAATATGCATTTTAATTTGATACACTAATCAAAAATCCTTCTATGATAATTATATCATCTTGGTTTTAAGTTTATATTAATTAAAGATAATATTGAACTGAATTATTGTTACTAATAATTCAGTTATAATAATTTTTTAGAATCTACTTTGATGTCTATTAATTGGAACCTTACAGATATAATGCTTATTACAATTATGGAATCTAACTTGTTAAAGCTCTTAACCAGAAACTACAATATCTATTTGGCAAACAAGGATAAATTTCTTTTGTAAGAAAAGAGTATAAAATTTAATATTTAACTAATTTTCTGTTATATAGAAACGTAGATATCAAGTTATAGTGATAAGATTTATAATTTTTCCCCACAATAGGGGCAAAATTTCCAATCTAAATCTTTGCCACAACTTGGACAAGTTTTTGAAGTTACTCCTCCCATTTTAGGGATTGAAGGTAATTCTCGAGTAGTTTTTACAGCAGAAACTCTTTTGGCTTCTTCTTCTACATGTTTGTATTTCATCCTTTCTCTAAAAGCTTCACGTTTTTCGTCCTCAAGCTCTTGTACTGATTTTACACCTTCATCTTTCACCCATCCCATGGGTTGTGATCTCTTCAATTGACTATCGGGTACCTTTTCCAATTCAACATCCTTGGTTTCTGATATTGGGGCCATAACTTTCTTTTGTTCTTTCTTTTCTATAGCTTGCTTCACTAATGCTTGAGTTGTTTTCATTACTTGATGGGGGTTGATATTAGGAATTGCTACGGTTCTTAAGACCCATCCTACTATGATATTTTGATTCGGATATTCGCCTTGCACATCCTCGTCCTTATAAACATAAGAATCAATAACATCATTCCCTTTTAATAAACGCGAAGCCCAACGTCCATTTATAAGACCCAATTGAATTCTATAAGACGTTCCTGCTATCCCTAACTGACTGCTTAATGGTTCAAACCCTTTATCGCTCACTTTTAATCACAATTTAATCAATATTATTTAATTGGAATCAGTTTCAATATGACTTTAAGTAATAATATAATGGTAAATTTTGAATTTAAATAATTTTATATTTCTCCCAAAAAAAAACATAAATATATGGATTAGTATAACTTGATCAATAATATTAGTATTTAGACAATGTAAATATGACGGTAATTATACCAAAAAAAGTTTATCTAACGATTGTGGCCGCAGCTGTACGATTTGCCAATCAAAAAATCTCAAAAGATGTGTGGTTAGAAGTAAATGGTGTTTTTATTGGTGAGAAAAAAGAAGAGGATATCATTATAAAAGAATCTTATCCTATTATGCATGAAAAATTGGATAAAGATGCTGTTATAGATAAATATGAATGGTCAGAAGAAGATAACATTACATATACTTTAATTGATGATGAAGCATTTTCAAGGGGCTTATACACAGTTGGAGCGTGGCATACACATCCCGGATTTAAAGTGATGTTAAGTCATATTGATATTAGACATCTTGCTTTTCATCAAACGGCCAATCCTTTGTATTTCACTCTCGTTTTTAACCCTGAAAGGTTAATTCGTCAAGTAGAAATGCCTGATAAGAAAGGAGATCCAGAAAAACCTCTTAAAAATGATCCAGGCTTTAAAATATTCAGCTTAGATGATACATCTCGAGGAATTGAAGCATCTTATCATACTGTAGATTACCGCATCGAAGGATACGAAAGTATGGAGCAACTGGTAAATCAAACTCATAAATTCATAATTGATGTGACAAATTACTTCCCTAAGGACAATCTCTTTGAAACATACGAGAAATATATACAAGATAAATTGACTAAATTTAAAGCTTTATTACTTGGTACTGAAGAATATTTGACAACATTAGTTCGAAAAGGCGAATCTCACAGAGTCCCAGAGGTATTAAATAATCAAGTTCATGAAATTAGAAAGTTTGTAGCAGAAACCTATATAAAAATTGCCAATATCAAAGAATTCATGGATTATCTTGAATATAAAGAAAGAACAGAGATTATTCCCCAAGTGGAGGCTATTTTATCCGAATGGGATGAAGAAGTAACCAAATTAGACACAAAATTAATGGAAATTTCTAAAAAATTCTAAAAAATAGCTTATCGAAATGCTTTTTTTTTAACGTTTCATTTCTTACTATTAATTATTTGTTTATAGGTTTGAATTCTTAGATTGGTTTGCATTTTGAATTGAATGATCTATTGCCTTTATTAAGTGTTAAGATAAAAATAAATAAAATCATATGAACAACATTCTTTAAATAAGAGTAATTAATATTTTTAGAGATTTTATAATTTAAAACGCTAATATTTAAAATTATGAATTGAAATTTGAAATACATACTGGAAAAAATGCTTAATAGATAATATTATCATGAAGAAAAAAAATAAAGGTAAAAGAAAAATTAAAACTGATGAATGGAATGAGAGGAGTATAAATCGCGAGGAAGACAATACAGAAGAAGAAGACAAGGACTGGAATAAAAAAAATGATGAAGATGAGAAAATGGGTGAAAATGAAGATGAATTCCACGAAGATACTTTTCCCACATAGCATTCTTACAATCAAAACCAGTTTATAGAACTACTTATTTTTCCTATTCCATCCTACTTTTAATAAAAATTTAGGGGGCGCAATGGTGATGTGGAGCTTAAGAAGCATGATTGCTAGTTTCATTCAGACTTCTCGTGCGAAAGACGTTCCTATCCCTTTCGATGTAATACGAACGTTCGCTCAATCGTTTGACACTTTTGGACGATGGCTATTTTTAACTGGTGATCGAGCAGAAGTGGAATCATTACCTTCTAAAATAGAGAAAGCATTAGCATACAAGCGAAATAAGGCTTTTAAAGATGCCTTCCATGAAGCAGATGCATTTTATAATAATTTAAAGAAATTACTTATATAAGAAGAAAGTATACTATAGAATTAAGACAATAATCGAAAAAATGGAAATTAAATTCGGAGGGTAAAGGTCTGGAATCTATGAAACTCTTATTAAATGGAAAACTTTTTAATCAGCAAAGGGAAGCTTTAAAAAAAAATATGGTGAAAAAAAATTTTAAATTTGTAAATAAGAGTAATTTAATTCAAGATCCCTTAAAACTACCTAAAAGATTAAGTGATAATTTTGTTAAATATTTAAAAACTATTTATAAAATGTCCAAATCAGGTGAATCAATAACTAGCAAGGCCTTAGCCAATGCTCTACATATTAAAAATCCGAGAACGATAGTCAGTTTTTTTAATAGAAATGATTACCCTGAATATTATATAAAAATTGATAAAAAAAACATTTCTTGGAAGTATGAATTAACAAAAAAAGGTTATGAAGCATTATCTATCATAAAATTCTTCAAGCAATATTATTCAAATTGCTAACTTTGTAATAATATCTCTAATACTTTGTTATAATGGGAAATTTTTAATAAAAATGAAACTTTTAACATCAAGTTATGGTAAAAAGGAATAGTTTCCCATTTACAGCAATACTCGGTCAAGACATAATGAAAATGGGTCTAATTCTTAATGTTATAGACCCTCAAATTGCTGGAGTATTACTCACTGGGCAACAAGGAACAGGAAAATCTACGGCTGTTAGAAGCTTGGCAGAAATGATGCCTGAAATAGAAGTGGTGAAAGATTGTACGTTTTCGTGTGATCCAAACGCAGAAATTGATGAATTATGTGATGAATGTCGTGTTAAACTTAAGGATGGAACAATGGAAAGGGCAAGGCGTAGCATGCGCATAATTGACTTACCTTTAGGAGTTACGGAAGATATGGTCTGCGGATCTTTGTCTATTGATAAAGTACTTACAGAAGGTATACGCAGTCTTCATCCTGGATTGCTTGCCAAAGCTCACAGAGGAATTCTTTACGTAGATGAGATAAATCTATTACAAGATCACATCGTAGATGTTTTATTGGATTCAGCGGCATCAGGTGTTAACATAATAGAACGAGAAGGAATCTCTGTATCTCATCCCTCGCGATTTATCTTGGTCGGGAGTATGAACCCCGAAGATCCTATATTCACAGCGAATTAGGATTCGGAAAGGGGGAACTCCGCCCACAGATAGCTGACAGACTAGGTTTGGAAGTTAAAATCAAAGCACCTCGTGATCCGAAATTACGAGCAGAAATTTCAAGACGAGTTATAGAATTTGATGATAATCCAAAAGAATTTCATAAATTATATGAAGAAGAACAGGAAATGCTAAGGAAAAAAATAAAAAATGCTCGTGAAATTATGAAAGAAGTTCAAATTCCTTCTACTGTGTATGAGTTTGTATCAAGGCTTGTTAATGAATTAGGTATTTTTTCTCAAAGAGCAGATATTACCTTTATCAGATGTGCCCGTGCTCATGCGGCTTTTAACGGGAGAAAGATGGTTGCTGAGGATGATTTGAATGTAGCTATGGATTTAGTTTTTGAACATCGTATTCAATCCCTTCACTATGAGATGACTCCGGAAGAGATAAAAGCTAAAATTGTTGAGGTATATGGAAAAATACAGAAAGCATATGAAGATACTAATACCTATAAACCGAATAAAGACACAGAAGGTCCTCTGAAATATGACGATGCCCCTCAGAAAGAATTTAAACGGCAATCAATAGATCCAAAAAAGGTTGATGTACCAGAAACTAAAGAACAGAAATTACCGGCACCAAAATATCATGATAATAAAAAAAGAAGTCCTTCACCGGCTGGAGGATGGAAAGTAAAGGATATTCCCTTTAATGAGGAGTTGTTTGATTTTTTAGATTATGATTTCGATGCTCTCCCATTAATCTATAAAATGGAAAAAAAAATGACTTCGATTTTGGATAATATTCGAAAAGAAAGGAAAGTTTCTAACTATGGTGGAAGAGGAATCGGAAGAAGAATCAAAATTTCTTCCTCACAAAAAGGAAGGTACGTATCATATCGAACTCCAATTAATAACCCCAAAAGTATCGCATTAGATGCAACTATCAGAAATTATTTGAAAAATACAATATATAATCAAACTGATATTGATTTTCCCATTAAATTCAATAAGTATGATTTAATGGACAAAATATACGAATATCGTGCACCATTGGTTTTATTTTTTGTATTAGACAGCTCTGCTTCGATGTACTATGTAATAAAGCAAATGACAGATGTAATTTTATCTTTACAAAAAGAAGGTTATCGAAAGAAGGACAAAATAAGTCTGATAATTTTTCGAGGAAAAGATGCAGTTGTTCTTCAAAAACCAACGGTTTATTTCAAGAATGCTGCCAATAAAGTAAAAAATATTGAAGGAAAATCATATACACCAATGGCTGCAGCATTAAAGAAATCTCTTAAATTAATTAATGCAGAAAAATTAAAGAATAGAAATATAATCCCCGTAATTTTTATTTGTTCTGATTGTGGTGCAAACATTTCCGTAAAATATCCTGATTTAATTGCCCAAGTACAAAGTGATTATAATGTGATTATCAATGAATTAAAAGAATTAACAAAGGCTTTATCTAAAAAAGGGGTTCATCTTGTAGTGTTAGAACCAAAAAAGAGTTATGCCACTCAAGGATTAGGTGTAAATACTTTTGCTGCTAATAAGATAAAGGAGAATTTTAAAGATTTCGGAAAAGCAGAAATTTATCAATTTGACAGAGTCAATCCCAAAAATCTAATTTTAGAGTTAAAAAAGATTCTTTAACATATAAAATAAGTTTTAATTTTTGAAATATTTGTTAGATTGATGAGTGATTATAAAAATTCTGTACTAGTTGTTGGTTTTAACACTAGACCATTAGCTACTTCCTTAAATTTAGCGGGTTATAAGGTATATGCTGTGGATTTTTTTGGAGATGTAGATTTATTTCCCTGTGTAAAAGATTCATTAATCATTAGTAAGGAACTTGGCGCAAATTATGAAGTATTAAAAAATTCTTATAGTCAGTATTTATTAAAATTCGCATTAAAAATGTTAGAGAGGCATCCCAAAATAGAGAATCTCGTTATTGGAAGTGGATTAGATGATGCCATTGATGACAGAGCTCAATTTCTTCAAGAATTGAAGAATAAAAAATATGGCATAAAAAGTTTGAACAACAACATCGAAATATTAAAAAAAGCACGAGATATACACGGATTATATAATTTATTAGAAAAATATAACTATAAATACCCTATTAGCATAAGTGCTGATGAGTTTGATTTTCAGAGTCAAAATGTACAATATCCGCTAATTTTGAAAAAGAAAAAGAGTTCAGGAGGTATAAATATTTATAAAATAGATACATATGACCAATATCTCTTTCTCATGAAGCTACTTGGAGTTGAGGGCTTCCAACCAAATGAATGGTTAGTTCAAGAATATATCCAAGGATTACCTATAAGCTGCACAATCATTTCTGATGGCGTAAATACTAAAGTTATCTCTATAAATCGTCAAATAATTGGGGAAAAATTTCTAAATGCCCCTAAACAGTTTGCTTATTGTGGAAATATTGTACCTGCAAATTTACTTAAAATAGATAATGAAATAATTACAGAAATCTCTCTTTTTCTAACTAAAACATTAAAATTAAAAGGGATAAATGGATTTGATTTTGTATTAAAAAATCATTATCCGTATTTGATGGAAATTAATCCTAGAATCCCCGGTTCTCTAAGGGTGTCAGAAAATGCACTTAATATTAATTTAATGGATCTTCATATTCAATCTTTTTCTGAAGATGAATGGAATACTATCTTAAGGAGATTAGATACTATTGAAACCCATACTTTTTCTACAAAATTAATTTTATTTGCCTCTCAAGATATAAAAAGCTCCAAATTAGATGAAATAAGTAAATTGGCTTATGTTCATGATAAATCAGCACCTGATTTTGATATTTATAAGAATGAACCTTTATGCACAATACTATATAATGGAACCACGTTTGCAGAATCTTATTTTGGTGCTCTAAAGGTTGTGGACAAGATTGAAAAGCTAATTAGAAATTAAAGTATCTTATTCGATTATAGTTTTTATTTTAGCAATATAGCTTCCTAGTTTTTTTTCATTCGCCTCAGGTACAGCAATTGCTATAATACGATTTTTGTCGAGTTCATGGATAATGATAGATCCATTTTCACCCCCAATTATTGAGAATTCCAAACCACCTTCTAATAAAACACTTGATAGATTATATATTGCGGATGTCATGGCGGAAAGTATCGGTTCTGGCATCGTTGATTGAATTTTAATGGGGAGTCCATCTTTAGTCATTATCGCTATTACTAGAGCGTTTGGAATTGCTCTCTTTATAGCAACAAAAATCTCTTCTTTAATTAGATCTGATGTTGCAATTATTGCGGAAAGTTTCATGGAAAATTTTTTCAAAGTGTTGATATATGTATCCAATCCTTCAAGTTCAGCGATTTCTCGATTTAAATATGAGATCATTGCTATATTTTCGGTCAGGATTGATAGGATAATGCGTTTACTGCCAGTAATCAAATTATAGGAAATTTTCTGATTTAATGCATCTTGTAACATTTTTGAAGATAAAAATACTAAACTACTACTTGCTGCTGAAATCTCAGTTCTTTTCATAGCGATATCTTTTTTAAATTTACTAGCTAAGTGTGTACCTCCATGAGAAGAAATTGTTATTCCAAGAATCCCCGCATTTTCTTTCATCTCTTTTTCGAGAATTTCTGTAATATCGTTTTCTAAATCTTTAAAATTTGGTTCTGAGCTCATGAGATTATAATAACAGTACTCAAATTTAAAACTATTCTAAATAATAATCGTTCTATTAATGTGCAAAAAGAATTAAATCTTTAGCAAATATATAAAAAATAATTAAATGAGTTTTATAATTTAAATTATAAATTTACTCAAATATTTTAATATTTATTAGAGTAACAATATTATTTAAC
Organism: uncultured archaeon; assembly: GCA_964447495.1. GTDB lineage: Archaea > Asgardarchaeota > Lokiarchaeia > Sigyniarchaeales > SOKP01 > SOKP01. Next base: position 40,796 of record CAYUTF010000002.1, on the reverse strand, counting down.
TAACAATTAAAAAGGAATTTTTTTATATTTATTAAAAGAATCAATGAAAAGAAAGTTAATGAAAACATGGATGATAAAGAAATTAAAGATGAACAGCTAAAAACTAAAGATGATTTAATCGTTAATTTACAACGAGCGATGAATCTTAAAGAAGATCAGATTAAGACAATTAAAGATTCTATGAACTTGAAAAGTCAGCAAATCGAAACATTAGATAGCTCATTAAAAATTAAAGATGAGAAAATTAGCACTCTAGAGAAATCGGTGGAGTTAAAAGGAAAAGAAATTAAAGTTTTATTAGATACGAGAGTTGAAAAGTCTAAACTTGAAGAGAAGGATAAGGAAATTGCTGATATTCAAGGGAAACTTGAAATTTTACAAGGAGAATTAAAAAAAGCGGATGAAGACTTAGAATTATTGGAAAATGAAAATGAAAAAATAAGAAATCAATTAGCAGCAGCTTCAGGTTCTAAAATTATTGACTGGACAAATATTGATATATCAAAAAGTAAAATATTGACCAAAATGAAGGAAATTTTAATGAATGCTCTTCACAATGTCACTATTGCTGTACCCAATATAAAAGATCTTCAACACTTGTTATTATATGAAGTGCGGTCTTCTGTTAATATGAAAATTTCTTGTTATATAGATCCAGGATTGGAAGAAGACGCTGAATTGTTAGAAGAATTTGAAAGTCTTGATAATATATCAATAAGAATGTATGAAGCTAAAGACAGATACGTAATGGATAGAGATGGGGAAGAGTTGTTATTTGCGGTTATCGGAAATTCAGAAGATAATCATTTAGTGATCCATACAAAAGACTCAAAACACGTTAAATTCTTTAAAAGTATCGTAATGGAAGGATGGCTTCGTTCCAGAAAAATTGAATAAACATATTACTGATAGTTATTAAATTTTAGATTTCTTTCTTAATAAATTATGATATTTCAATAAAGCTTCTCTTTCTTTTATCAAAATGAGCTAGATAATTATATCCAATTTCTCTTAATAAGGTGATTATGCTCTTAAACTCATATGCTAATTCATCTGGATGATGAGCATCAGACCCTAATATTACCGGAATATCTAATTCATACATTATTTTAAGGATTTCCTTACTAGGATATTGCTCGTGAACTTCTTTTCTTAACCCGCTTGAATTAATTTCGATAACCAAATTTTTCTTTTTAGCTAATTCAAGCGTTTCTGAAACTTTATTCATGATTAAATCTTGATTGATAAATGGCTTATTAAATTTTTTCGGGAGATCAAAATGACTTATAATATCACAGACAAAAGTAGTTGAGTTTATCATTTTTTGCAAAGTATCATAATATTTCAAATAAATCTCATCTATATTTTCAAATTCATTATATTTCTGCAGAAACCTACTATCATCAAAAGCAAATAAGCCTGTTTTAGTAGGTAATATATGAACGGAACCATATATATAATCTAAATCGTTTAAATAACTATTAAGAGCATTAATAGTATTTTTTTCCTGATTTTCGAAATAATCGAGTTCAAATCCGATTTTAATCTGAATTCTATCTTTTAGTTTCTTTTTTAACTTTTTTAGCTCAGAGATATACCCGTCAACTTCTGATAACCGCATAGAATATTCTTGGTAAGGGATAGTTTCAAATTCGGGTACAAAATCACATAAATAATCATACGGAAAATGATCACTGAAGCCAATTAAGCCCAAATCATATTCTAATGCTTTATTTAGATAATCTTGAAGAGTACCAGTCGCATGTCGACATAATGAATTATGTGTATGATAATCTTCGAATTTCATACTTTATCCCTTTAAAAATGATGAATTTTTCTTTACTTTTAACTAATTAATAAATAAAGAATAAGTTATCTGTTTATCAAATAAGATTAAAATGATCATGGAATTTAAAGAAAAACAATTTGATGGTCCTTATGAAGTGTCAGTTGTTGAAATTCATAACGAAGAGCAGATTTTTCGTGGACTCCTTTACTTTCCTCCAGAGATATATCAAAAGCCTTATCCTTTGATAATATTTTTCCCCGGATTTCCTCAAATCTTTACTTTGAGCGAAATAGTTAAGACATATAAATTTCTTCTTGATTCTGGATATGCATTTTTAGTTTTTAATTTTAGGGGGTATAGAGATAGTGAAGGAGTAATTTCACTTAATAATCAGGTTTCAGACGCTATAAAAGTTATTGAGTTTGTAAAAATCATGCAACAAAATTTAATTTTCGATAATACGGAACTAAACGTTCTTGCTTATGATTTCGGGGCTTACATCGCGCTAATATTATGCTCACAGACCGATTATATAAACAAACTTCTGCTATTATCCCCCACCCTTAATATAGAAAAGATCGTATTAAATAACGATTTTGCGAGAAACTTATATTATATAAATCGATTTCTCCCAGGGAACGTTCATGGTATTGAAAATGTCGAAGATTTCATTTCAAAAGTGAAATTGGAATTAACCATGGACGAATTTCAAATTGAAAAGAATTTAAGTAATATCTCTTATAAAAACTTAAAAATAATTTTGGGTGATAAGGATAAGTTAATAAATTTATCAGAATTAAGAGCAAAAATCCTAAATCACCTGCCTAATCTTGAATTAGTTGTCATTAAGAATATGGATCATGATCCGTATAGTGTAGAAGATATCATTAAAATTACAAAAGAAATTGAATTATTTTTCAGTTTTTAGGAATAGAACCTATGATCTGATATTTATTATAACAAACTTTTTTGTAATTATAAACCAAAATTATTTAAGATTAGTAATAAATCCTCTTCTTATCTAAATACATAATTTTTAAGGGTGCGAATTTATTTGAGTTCAATTAAAAAACCTTCTGATTTAGATATTACTCAATTATTAAATGAATCTCAAGGGCTCACTTTTCTCGTAGGAGCAGGAATTTCAGTTAAGTCCCCTTCAAGATTACCTATTGCTCGTGATATGATGAAGGAATTAATTAAATATGTATGTTCTCCTTCAGAAGTTGATAACATATTAAAAATAGAGAATTTAAAATCAGAAGTTGATAATATATTAAAAATAGAGAATTTAAAATTTGAGGTTCTTTTAGAGATAATACGTGAAATACTTGATGAGGATTTAAACATAGTTGATTATTATCTTGAATGTGATAAACCAAATATCGTTCATTTCTTTCTATCAGAAATGCTTAAGAAAGGTAATTATGTTATAACTACTAATTTTGATAATCTAATCGAACAAGCGTTATTAAAATCAGAATTACCAAAGAAAAAAATAATTCCTGTAATCACAGAAAAAGATTTTAATAAATACTCGGATCCTGAGAAGTTAATAAAAAGTGGAAAAGCACCTATTTATAAAATACATGGTTCACCGAAGAATATAATAACTGGTGAAAACACCAAAAAAAGCTTTGTCAATACCATTAAATTAATAAGCCTTAATCATGAAAGAAACAGTCTCATTCAATTAGAACCATTTAAATCATTGGTTCTGGACAATCTTACAAAAGGACGTTCTCTTATTGTAATGGGATATTCTGGAAATAATGATTATGATATCCTATCTAATTTAAAAGTAATGAAAGAATTAGAAAACTTAATATGGATACACCATGTAGATGATGCAAGAAAGAAGCTCGAAATTCATGAATATTCCCTCCAAAACATTCAAGATTCAGAGAAAGCTGATGGACTAGATCTAATCCTTTTTAATCTTAAACACATAAATCCCTCTTTAGGTATATATAGAATTGATATTAATACATCAGATTTTATTACTAATTTTATTAAATCGAAAGAATCATTAGACTCTGATCAGTTCACATTGGATATCAATAATTGGATTCCAAAGGTTATAGAGGAACCAAATGAAATTACGAAATTATTTGTTACTCACAAAATTTATTATGAAACCTATAATTATACAGACGCTCTAAGATGTTTAGAAAGAATTTACAGGATTGCCGATGAATCAGACAATAAAGTGTGGAAATCATTAGCATTAGTAGAAATGGGTAAAATTAATTTTGATAAAGGGGATTATGAAAAATCATTAGAATGGTTCCAAAAAGCAATACAAGCTCAAATTAAAATAAAAAATTATGCTCAAAGAAGTACTATTTTTAAATACATAGCTTTAATTAATCAAAAACAAAATGAATTTTCCGAAGCGATAAAATACTTTGATTTGGCATCTAAAGAAAATGAAAAGTCTAAAGATTTAACTGAAAAATCTAAGATTATGAAACATTATGCCAGTATTTATCGTAAACAAGAAAAATATGATGACGCGCTAAAAAACTATGAAATAGCAATTAAAATAAACGAAAAGGTCGACAATAATCGGGAAAAAGCTAAAAATCTTAAAGAAATTGGAAAAATATATTACTTTAAGAAAAATTATCAAAAAGCGATACAATATCTTGAAGATTCATTAGAAATTAATGAACAATTAGAAAATGTTGAAGAGAAAGCAGACATATATAATCTATTAGGAATGGTTTATCATCTAGATGGTGATTCAATTAAAGGAATTGAATTATGCAATAAAGCTTTCGAGATATATGAGCGATATCAGAATGTTATCGGAAAACTTAAAACCATCAAAAATATGGGTTTAATTTATCTCGATCAGTGGAATTATCCAAAAGCGCTAGAATTATTTGAAGATGGATATTCTATCGCTGAAGAAGAAGGTAATAAAGAACAAATAGCAGATTATTCTCTTCAGATTGGAAATATATATTATATACAAGATAAGTACAACGAAGCCCTACGGTGGTTTGAAGAATCTTTTCAATTATATGAGGAACTTGGAAAACTTAAAGGAAAAGTAGATGTACAGGTAAATATTGGTCTAATTTATAAGAAACAGAAGAACTATGAAAAATCATTAGTAAAGTTTGGCAATTCTTTAAAAATGTATGAGGCTCTTGAGGACATGAAAGGGAAAGCTGAAGTTCTTAATATTATTGGAGAAATTTATTTAGAACAACGTAAATTCGGTGAAGCTTTAAATAGTTACCAAGAGGCTCTTGAAGTATATGAAGATTTAGAAAATCTTGAAGGAAGTGCTGAAAGTCTAAAAAATATTGGATTTTATTATCAAGAACAAGCGAATTTCACAGAGGCTTTAAATAGATATAAAGATGCTTTAAATATATTCACAAATTTAAACTTAATAGAAAACCAAGCCGATTTACTTAATAAAATTGGTTCTATTTATCAAGATCAAGGAGAATATAATGAAGCTTTGAAAAAGTTTGAAGAAGCTCTAGAAATATTTACTGCTGAAGGAAATATGGAAGGAAAAATCGATAGTCTACACTATATTGGTTTGAATTATAATTATTTAGGCGATTTAGATGAAGCTTTAAAAAAATTTGAAGAAGCTGTTGAAATTGCAGAACAAATTGGAAATTTAACTAAAAAATCTCATTGTTTAAACATCATAGGTAGCATATATAAAGATCAATGGGATTTTCTGGAAGCATTAAAGCATTATGAAGAATCGCTTATAATCGCTGATCAACTGGGAAATTATGAAGATCAAGTTGAAATATTAACCATTATTGGAAAGATTTATCAATCGCAAAAACATTATCCCGAAGCAATAAGACGGTTCAATGAGGCGATTTATATTGCTGAGAAATTAGGTAATCTTGAAAAGAAAGCAGATATCTATTATAGCATCGGAGATATTTATTATGATGAAGAAACTTATCCTGAAGCCCTAAAATGGTATGAAGAGGCATTGAAAATTGATGAACAATTAGCTAACTTGAAAGGAAAAGCGTTACGGCTTACAAGTATCGCAGCGATATTTCTTATACATAAAAAGTATGATGATGTCCTAAAAAGTTATCGAGAAGCATTAGATATCGAGGAGCAATTAGGGAATTTAACGAATCAAGCTACAATTATAAGAAAAATCGGTAAATTATATCAAGAACAAAATCTTTTTACGGAAGCTTTAGGATGGTATGAGCAAGCCTATAAAATCTTTGTTGAAATTGAAAACTTCGAAGGAATTTACGAATGTTTTGATAATATTGGGTCCATTTATGAAAATTCACGAGATTTTACTGAAGCCTTAAAGTGGTATAATGAAGCACTAAAAATAGCGAAACAATTAGATGATTTAGACAAGAAAGCATCAATATTTAATAAAATTGGATGGGGTTATTACAAACTTGGAATTTATAAGGATGCATTAAAACGATACAATTTAGCTTTAGAATTATTCGAAAAAAGGGGCGATCTAATTGGAAAAACAGAGAGCTTGAACAATATTGCCTTAGTGTACCAAGATCAAGGTAATTATGAACAATCACTAAAATGGTACGATAAAGCGGTGAAAATCTTCAAAGTCTTAGGATCATCTGAAGAGAAAGCAGTAAATTACTTTAATACTGCACTAATATATCGAGATAAAGGAGATTACCTTCAAGCTTTAAAGACTTTTGAAGAAGCATTAAAAGTAGATGAAGAATTAAATAATTTATCAAGAAAAGCTGAAAGTCTAAATAACATCGGATTAATCTATTTAGATGACGCGAAGTATGATATTGCATCAAAAAGATTTGAAGAAGCAGCAAAAATTGCAGGGAAAATAAAAGATGAAGTCAAGAGGGCAGAATATTTAAATAACTTAACTTTAGTCCAACTCAATCAAAAAGATTATACAAAAGCATGGAAAACGTGTAATGAGGCCCTTTCTTTATTTAAGAAATTAGATGACAAAAGAGGATTAGCGGATACTAATTATAAGATGGGTTTGATATATTTAGATCAGAAAAGTTATGCTGAAGCGATGACCCGACATGAAGAAGCTCTTAAAATTCTGGTTTCGAGCGGATTCAATAAACATCCTCTCATTAAAATCTTGAAGAGCAATATCAAAGTGATAAAAAGTAATTTGAAATAATTAATTTAAACCTTTTATTTATTTAATAATACAATTTCTTGTTCTGTGCCCTTTCCTTGATTTTGTTTTTATGAATTTTGTCACTTTAGGAAGGACAATATCGTAGGCGATAAATAAATAAGGCGCCCCTTGATTAAACAGGATAAAAATTTCAAATATTAAAAAATCAATGCCTGTGGGACGAATACCCGTAATAAATAATGGAAATTCCATGAAGAAGGAACCTAAACACCCAATAATAAAGGTATACCCAATATATTTTAGATTTTTTTTCCCAAATTTATTCGTTCCGTAAATAATGCAAAGGATAATATATCCTAAGGTTGCATTGATAAACCATACTATCATCTGAGTATCCATATGCCTAACGGTTTCAACTAAGGTATTATTAATTGGGAGCCAAATTGAGAGAAAAGGAGTTAATAACCACGCGCTAAAAAAGATTCCCGTAAAAAGGACAATTTCTTTTACATTCTTCTTTATATAATTTTCAAGCATTATCCATAACCATGCAAAAATAAACATAGAATAAGAAAAACACATCATAAAATCCGCACCAAACTTTACCCAGAAATACTGACCGTATGATGTGGGCACCTTAACTCCCCCGATCCAATATTCTCTAATTGTTGTCCCATTGGGATAATTAATACCTGCGGGCAGATTCCACCAAAATATTGCATCTATAAAATATACGATAATACCTGTTATGGCGCCAAATTTGATAGGGTTCCATTTCTTTTTTTTAATTAGTATGGTTAGCCACACTAAAAAGAAAACTCCATCAATAAAGATGTAATCATACTCGAAACGTCTCCACGCTTCGTTAAAACCTTGCCATAACACATGCAGCATAATACAAACCTAAAATCCCAATAAATTAAGTTAAACGTTTTCTAATTTAAAATTTGTTAAAATATTCCTATTATTAAAAGTGGTAAATAAATTCATTATTTATTTAGATTCATGTATCTCTTGATATATTTATAGACTTCTTCTGCGGGTTCAAAAATACCGAAGTGACCTTCACAAAGGATATCCGCATCCAAGGAAAGTAATTTTTCCATCGATTTTTGATAATCTTTTAAATTAGATCCAAAAGCAGGGTAAAAAGGACCGTGGATATCTTGCCCAAATAGAATCTTTTTATTATCTATTTCTAAATAAACGGAAATTGAGCCAGGTGTATGTCCTGGTGTGTGGATACATTTAAATTCAAAGTCTCCAAATTTTAAAATCTCAGTCTCTGCTTTTAGTCTTTTTTCAAGAGTAATTGGATTATACTTAACTCCATACCAAGAAGCTGCAGTTTGCTCATCATGACCTTTCTCTTCAATTGCCTTTGCGTCCAATTCATGAGCATAAAACTTTACCATATTGTTGAATTTCTTTAAATCATGGCATGCGCCTATATGATCGATATGGAAATGTGTTAAGATGCAGTGCCGTATATTATTTGGATCTAAATTTACCTTTGCGATAGCTTTTATCATCTCCAGGCTCATACCACAATCAATTAAAATTAAACCATCTACTGATTGAGTATTAACTAGATATACTGAACACCCTGAATCTCCCACATGGTATACGTTATTAGTAATTTTATTCATTATATATCGTTCAAGGTAACTTTAATCATTTCTTTTAAGATAAAATTTTCGATATAAAAGAAGGGTTGTAATGGTTGCTACTCCTGTGGAAAAAAGAACATCTGATGCGTAATGTGCTCCCACGACAATTCGAGAGAGTCCAACGAATATCCCCCAGCTTATAACTAAGATGATAGTTATAATTTTAATCGGATCCTTCCATTCGCGGTTTTCTACAACGATTATGAGTGGAAGAAACATCCAACCCATAGCAGCATGTCCACTTGGGAAACTTGCATTGCCCGTAATTCCTTGAGGGATAAACCACGGAGTATAATCTATATATCCCGGTAGTAGTAAATCCTGAAATCGTACTCTCCCCCAAAATATTTTGAAAAGTTGTACAAATAATAATGGGTTTACAATAGCCAAAAACGATATGACTCCACTTATTTTCCTATATCTGCTTAAATCTGTATTCCAATTAATTGCAATGAATATTATAACTGGCAATATGAGTATAAGGTACTCAATTATTTTCCTCATATCTTGATTGAAAATTGATAGAATTAAGAAGATTGTTCCGTAAAGAATAGCAAGATATGCGGGAATTTTTTGATAGTTAAGGTTTTTAATATATCCCCCAATATATGCGGATAACCCTATGGCAATAAATGGGTAACCGGGATATTCTCCATAATCCTTACCAAAATTTCCCCATATAGAGATTTCATCAACAAAAAAAATTGAAATGTCTAAGTCATATAACCCAAAAATAACACTTAATAACACCCAAAAGAAAATGATCCCCCAAAATACTCTTTTAAAATTCTTGATATTCATTTTTTTTCTTTTGAAGTCAGTTATTTTATTTAAGTAAATAATTGCGTTTTCAATTAATAAAATTTTAATTTTTATCGAATTCCTTTTAATATGTTCAATGAAATATTAGGAAAATCAGTATAAATTGCTTTAATATGTCTATTTTTATATCTATAGTTAATGAGTTTTTTCATCTTTGTTTTTCGATTAACTCCCCATACATAACAATTAAAATCATTATCAATAATATTATTAATATTTTCTGGAGTTGCTCTCCATGAAACAATATTTATAGTGTTTATCTCTAAATCTTTTAAAAGATCAAAATTCACGTTTTTATGATTAATATTTTTAATTTTTTCTTGGAGAGTATGTACTAAATTTATATGTTTATGATAATCCCTCAAATAAGCCAATACAGGTAATTTTCTTTCCGTAATTTCAACTTGTTTTGACAGCTCATAATCCAATATCATATCAATAAGTTTTAGTCCAACCTTCTTATTTCTAATATCAAAACTATACCTTAGGTTGGAATCGATATTTTTGAATGTTAAAAATAATTCTGAGGTTTTCGGAATTATTCTCTTATCATTGAATTTAAGTTCCTTTAACTCTTCAAATGAGAGTTTAGCAATATCATACCACTGCCCCTTAATTTTAAAGGAGTAATCGTGAAAACAAACTAATTCATTATCTCTCGTTACTTGAATATCAGACTCAATACCAGCACCGATAGATACTGCTTTTTTAAAACCCTCCATTGTATTTTCAATATATTTACCCATGAATCCTCTATGACCAAAAATGTAAAGAGTATTAATTTGAATCACCGAAATTTATCTCGTAAACTGCAAAAAATATAGTTTTTAAAGAAATTTAAATTAAATAAATTACGTATTGCTTAATAATAAAGTGATTTTAATGGAAGAAGATAACTCTATAAGTCAAGAGAAACAAACCTTTTCATTTAAACTGAAGAAATATATTAAAAATCTCTTTGATTTTTCCCAATTTAAAACAAAAACCATTATTTATATTTTCATTTTCATAGCACTTATCGTCTTTTCCGTTTTTCTGTTATATTATAATTATTTTGTTGATAATACCTTTTTATATACCTTGGTAATTGAATGGTTTGTGAATCCTATTTATGAATTAGGATATATAGGTATTCTTCTCTTCATCGTAATTATGGCACTACAAGGGTTGCTCGTTCCAATACCCTCTGAAATAGTTCTATTAGCAACAGGGATGATCTGGGGATTATTTGGAGGGGGTATATTTGGTATAATCGGCTCAATGGCGGCTGCTCTATTATGCTTCTATATTAGTAAAAAAGGAGGTCGTCCAATAGTTGAGAAGTTAGTAGGAAAGAGTGCTATTAGTATGGCAGATCATTTTATACATAAATATGGAATGAGTGCGATTATAATTGCTAGATTTTTTCCTTTCATCGCTTTTGATCCGATTTCTTATGCATCAGGATTAGTAGATATGGATTTTAAAAAATACAGTATTGGGTCTTTTATTGGCTCAATTCCACGTGCCTTTTTCTATTCATGGTTAGGATCTTCTTTAATTGTATCTTATGGGGTCACCCCTCCAATTCATCTTGATGAACTACCTTTTGAGGTCATCGATAGTCTATCTTCAAGCTTTAATGGAATCCTTCTCATCATACTGGCAGTCTTGGTGTTGATGTTTGTAGTTTATTATGCTTTAGGTAAAATATATGAAAAAAAGAAAAAGTAAAATCATAACATTGTGATAATATTTGATTTTATAATTTTTCATGATTAATTTTGGTTTATGAGTGAATATAGTGAATTTTATAAAAAATCAGATATTATCCGTTATGAAAAATTAAATTTATCTCAATTATACCAAGAATTAAACAAAGCTCTCAATTCAAGAAATATTCAATCAATATGGGAATTATCGAAGATCATTACTAGAGTACATTTTGCAGAATCAGATTCATAAAATTTGGGAGATAGATATTTTACAATATATCATATAATTATTTTTTTGTTATACGTAATTTTTTATAGACGAAACTCATTATTAGTATAATTATTAAAGATTATATTAAACGTCAATAAGGGGTTTTTCTATTGGAATATTGCGGAGATTTGGATTTTGAAGATTTATTAGACGATTTTATTTTAGATGAACTAGAATGGTTAGCGAATGAATTTAATTATTTATTTAAATTAAAAAGAAATAATTACACCGATGGCGATATTAAACTAGCAAATCAACTGTTAGAAAAAATCTCCAATGTTAGTTTCATTTCCGATAATAGTAGGGCTCTTGAGCTAGTTTCTTGGACAATAAAAAAAATAAAATCAGAGTACTTTGAATTATTCAATAGATAATTAACTTCTGATTTCAACTTTTATTTAGATTCAAATTAATCAAATTCCATTTAATTTATAAAAATCAATATAATTAATTATCCAATCTACTTTTTTTATATTGTACTAAAATTAACAGTAGATTAATCAATAATAGTGCTGAAGTAAAAATGGAAAGACTAATAATCATCCATTGGAACAAAAGTACTGGCCCTGAGCCAATAATACAGTATCCACCGCAGAGTTCATATCCTTCAAAGGAATTATTTCTTAAAATTTGGGCTCAACATGAACTAAATAAGGATAAGTCCATGATTGAGTTAGATTCTTTTCCAGGAGATGAAAATATGAAATATATTTCCCTTATTCAAGAATTTGAAAATGAAATTTACTTTTTAGTATTAATCTATAAGATACAAAAAACTGATGCTGATATAATCACTCCTGATATCTTAGCAACTATTAATAAAAACCTATTAGAATTAATGAATACGAATAAGATAAATAGGGCGATCTCTGAAGCATTTATTACGATTAAAAACTTTAATCAATTAGAAAGTGAAAATCTTATTAACTTTTTTCAAGATAAAATTAAATTTACAATATTAGAAATCCTTCGTGAAGGTATAATTTCTAAAATGGAGCTGACTTATAAATTAAGAGAAGAATATGGATTTTCAACTGTAAATATTGATTTATTATTAATTTCATTTCTTCGTGAAAATTTAATAATGAAAAAGCTAGTAGCTGGAAGTAAAGAATGCTATCTTTTAATAAAGGATCTTTCATTCGCACGAGTACCTCCTAATTCGCTTCCGAAAAATACTGTTGAGGAAAAAGTACTTAAAAAATATAAAAAGGAATTTGTTAAATTCTTTGCTAATTATGATTGTGGGAAAGAAATTGAAAGCAAGATACTTTTCAATTTTTTGCTTGATAAAGAGGTATATAATCTTATTAAAGCATTGCGAAAAACGGATTTTTCGGTTGATGACTGCTTAATTATATTAAATAATAAAGAAGAACTCTTTTCTGAATTATTAGACTCAAAAGTAATCTTTGAAGCGAAAGGAATGGTCTATCTTTTTTCTGATATTCGATTTTTAAAATTTACTCCCTATTATATAATTAAAAAACTTAGTAATAGATATGAGAAACAGGAGATTTCTCTTAATCAATATCTCACCCATTTAGAATCCTTATTAAATATATTAGAAACTACTCCAACATACTTGAATTACACCATAATTTAAAGATACTCTTTTAAACCTAAAAATAGCTTAACTATAAATAAAACTAAAACTTAATTAAAGTCAGTAATTATACATCAAAATATAAAGGTGAGATTTTTGGTATTAGAAGTTGTTGACTTTCTACAAGGTCTATTTAGTCTAATATTCGTAGTAATTTCATTGATATTAGGTTTTACAATTCTCTCAAAATATAGCAAATATAAATCAAATCTCTACATACTTGTAGGTATTTCTTGGATTGGAGTTGCAAATCCATGGTTTCCAGATTCAATTAGTTTCATCATGAATTTAGTAGTACAACAATCTTTACAGGTAGAATTATATTTCATCATAGGAAATGTTTTCATCCCCATAGCTTTACTAAGCTGGTTAACTGCTTTTACTAATATGATAAGCAAAAAAAGACAAAAAATCATTATCCTCTTAACCATTATTTTCTCAATTGCTTTTGAAATTATATTTTTTTACCTCCTCTTTACAGATATTGATTTAATTGGTACGATTAATCCTTTAAGACCATTCACCGTGAATTTTGATATATTTATCACGGTATATTTATTATTAGTAATAGTAATAATGCTAATAACAGGCATAATTTTTGCTCAGAAATCAGTTAAATCGGAAGACAAAGACATTAGACTTAAAGGGAAATTGCTTCGTGCTGCGTTTATAATATTTACCATAGCTGCGATATTGGATTCTTTACTTGGAGCCATTTTTGAAGATCCTACAGACCCTATTCTCGCAATAATGGTTGTAGTAACTAGAGTACTCCTTATAATTTCCGCTTTCTCTTTTTATGGCGGTTTTATTCTCCCTAAATGGATGCATTCTCTTTTTATAAGAGAATAATTTTTTTTATTTTATTTAAATATAAAAATAGTAGTGTAGATCGATTAAAAATGATTATTACGATATCAATAAGGAAGGATCTGAAAAATCACCTTCAAGAGGCGCTTTTCCATCACCATAAATTTGGTATAAAGCAGTTCTTCGGCAACACTCATGAAAACTTCTATATATGTCTTTTTCTTGATCATATAGGGCGCATGTATTATATATTAGCGGGTTCCAGATGTGAAGCTTATTTTTAGTATTATACCACAATTTTTCATTCTTTAGAATTTGAATGAAATTATCTGAATTAATTATATTTTTTAAATCTTGTTTATTGAGCATAACTATTAAAGGAATCTCATTAATTAGTCGTTCACCAGCGATGCTTTTTAATTCTAAAAGCGATTCGTTATTATCTTCAAGATACTTTGTTTGTGAATCTGTAACAAATATCACCGCATCAGTTTTATCATCATCTCTATTAAAAATCTTGATTCTGAGAGGGGAGAAGCTAGTTTGCCCCGCAACAGTAAATACTCTATAATAGACTTGCCTTTGTTTAGTAGATTGGAATAAACCACGATCAAAATATAAGGTCGCGCCACTTTCCTTTTGAATTATTTGCAAATTGCCTATTGGAACAATTTCTTTTTTATTTTCCTTCGTGAGAGTATATAAAGTCTTTAGAATTGTAGTTTTCCCTGAACCCGCCATACCCCAATATACAATCTTTAAATATACTTTCCCATCTTTATAAAGTACCATCTAAAAACCACCTATTCATTGCTTTAGTTTACTTACCTCTCAACCCTTTAATATAACAAAAATATAATCTGTGTTTTATCTTTATTCGTGTAATACAATAATAATTTTATTAAGTAATAAATATTTTTATTTTCCTTTAAGATTATTCTTCTGTTTATTAATTAAATAGGATACCTTGATTTATATGTAAGATTATGAAATTAAATAATATAATTTTTTTACAATGAATTATGTTCTTATCATAGGAAAAAGTTTTTCAATGTACAAAGACGATTTGGATTTTATATGGACGATTATTCTAATTCAGACGAGAATTGGCACTTTTATGAAGAACTTATTGAAGATGTAGACGAAAATAAGAATATCATACAATGCATTAGTTGCGGAAAGTGTGTTGGCGATTGTCCTGCCTCAAAAGTATCTAATTTCAATGTAAGAAAGGTTATCTCCAAGATACTCCGAGGAGATAAAAGTGTTTTGAATGATTCGGATATTTGGTATTGCTATTTATGCGAAAGATGTAAGAGAGTTTGTCCCAAAGACAATATAAATATTCCATTATTAATAATAAATTTGAGAAATGAATCTTTTAAAAAAGGCTATGGTCCAAAATATAACGATCTTCGAAAATATGTGGAAATGTCTGAACGGTTTTTAAAATCCGGAGTAGTGTTAGATGAACCATTAGGTGATAAATTGCCACAAGAACGTGTTAACGAATTAAATGAAATTTGTAACTTTGCTCGTGTAAAGTATGTGTTTAAAGCTAGTAAAGACCACAAGAAATCAAAAAAGAAATAAAAGTATGGCTTAGAATTTGAATGAATACCACAAATCTTGCTTTAAATTTAAAGGAAATTGAGGAAAGCTATCCTGAAAGCCCCATAAATTTCTTTAAGAATAAAAAATTGTGCTTGTTTAAAGCATGTTTGGAAAAATATTTCCCCGGAGTTAGATACGGGATAGAAGATTTTTTAAAAGATCTTGAACTTGATGTGATTACATGTCCTAATCAATCATGTTGTAGTGGAACGTTTTTTCAGCGAAATCTAATTACTAGGGCTCAATTTGCCGCAATCAATGAAAGAAATCTAAATGAAATAAACAGAGTAGCAGATATTCTTTTATTTTCCTGTAATGGATGTTATAATTCTTTACTCCGTGGAAGAGAGTTTTTGAATAGTCCAGAAGTTAAAAATAAAACGGAAAAGATTTTAAACCAACTAAAAAATAAAGGGAAGAGAGATAATTACCCTGGAAAATATGAAATTTTGGAAGACTTGAATTTGAAGCTAATACATGATTTAGATTTTTTTTATTTAATCAGAAACAGCTTAGTTAATTCTCTTAAATATGATCTAAAAAATCTGAAGGTGGCAGTGCATTATGGATGTCATTATTTAAATTTATCGCGAGATAAAGATTCAATTGAAGACTATTTGAGACCTAAAACGAAATTAGAAGACTTAATTACCCTTTTTGGTGGAAACCCCATAGATTATCAAGAAAAAGACAGTTGCTGTGGTTGGGGCGCAAGTCAATTGGTGTTATTTGAAAAATCAGCACTTAAGATAACATTTAATAAATTAAAAAGTGCTGAAAATGTTGGTGCTGATTTCCTTGTAACTCCCTGTCCAACATGCTTATACACACTAAGCAAGCCAGAGTATAGAGAAAAGATGAAGAAATGGTTTGGGGAAAAATTAGATATCCCCACTATCCATTTGAATGAACTAATCGCTATTTTGAGGGGTTGTGAACAAGAAAGATGCATGTCCTTACAACGAACTACTCCTCGTTTAAAAGAAATCTTTGAAATAATTACGAATGATTAGAAACAATTACATTTCTTCAATAGCTCTTCTTGGACATGAATCTAAGCAAAGAAGGCACCCAATACACTTTTCGTAGGAGAATTCTAAACGATCATCCTTATTAAGATGTAATGCATTAGTTGGACAAATTGAGATACAAGCACCACAATCTATGCATTTGTCATCATCTATTATAATTCTTCCCTTCTTATTGACTATAACATCATTATTCCTGAGAGCTTGAGTGATTAAACTTACTTTTTCTTCTGGAACATCTAATAATAGATTAACACCACTCGTTCCTGTTGAGAACTTTAAAATATTGAACGTGATATCATACTTTAATATCTCATTTATAATGATGGAATAATCCTCGATATTTTTAATGACCCCAAATGGAAGCTTACAATTGATTATCGTTATATCACATCAACTCCTCAGCAGTAATAATACCTATTACTTTATTTGTATCACTTATTACAGGTAAAGCGGAAATATCATTAGATTTCATTTTTCTTGCTGCAATCTCAATTGGCTCATTATCGCTAGTAGTAATTACTTTCTTGGTAATAATTTCTTTTAATTCCGTTTTTTCTTCTGCAATTGCTTTTGTAATATCAAAACTTGTAACTATACCTTCCAAATTATTCTGATGATCTGTTATGATAATATGATTGCAATTCTTTTTTATTATTTTCTGAGCGACAACCTTGATATCGCAATCATCATAACAAATTACCGCTTCCTTTTTTAACTCTTTAACAAATTTTAACTGTGATGATTGCTTCATTGGTTTAAAAGTCGTATTCTTTGTTATTTGTTCTGCTGGCGGATTTAAAAAGAAAATTCCCTCTTCTATCCATTTTTTAAGTTCATTTGCGATTTTCCGAGCGTGAAATAACGATGAGAGAGAAGAGCATTTAATCTTTTTTCCATTCAAACTAATAATACCACTTTTTAATTCTTTATAGTTCGTCTTTCTCAATATAGGGCGTTCTCTTCTCGGTATTCCATAGTCTACGACTTCTGTCATTATATTCTCATCTTTAATAGCGGTTTTTGCTGCTAAATTTTCATTTAAAATAGGAATGGGAATACCTAGTCCTACAAACATAGACGTACCATATTGTTCATAATTTACTCCTTTTAAATATTCTGAACTCATCTGTTTTAGATCGCCTTTTACAAAAAGTGAACCAAATCGCTGTGAAGGATTATGTTGAGTCCCTTCACCTATAACATACCCTATTCCTCCCCCAAGAAATATCCTAGTTCCCATTCCAATAGTCTCATAATCAGGATCGTTACATAACGGATTCAATGAGCCAGAACCAGAGAAATGAGCATTTCCATAGTTTGGCAGCAACTTTCCCATATAAGTATAGATAGTTTTATCCGTACTATTTGTTGCACATATATATCGCTGAGAGGCATTTCTAGGATTACATAGTATCGCTTGATTTAAGTCGTCTAACGTTATATAGGTATCAATCTCACCTAAAGGATAACAATCCGTTGTATTTGAAGTCCCTCTCAAACGAATTGGTTTTCCTGAGACAAATTCTTCAATAACATTTCCCCCTCCGTATTCAAAAGGCCGCTTATCTGCCATTCGTGTAACTCCAATATAGCAATCTACTGCTGCATTACCGTGGTAAGCATGAACATCATTTAACCAAAGGTGTTCAAATTTAATGGGCGGATCAGAATGTCCAAAATTCAAAAAGGCACCACTAGAACACATTGGCCCAAATGTACCTGTTGTGACTATATCAATTTCTTCTGCTGCCGCAGTAATTCCCATATCTTCTACAATCTTTATCATTTCTTCCGCATTAACTACAACACAATTCCCATTTTTTATTTTGCAGTTAATCTCATCATATGTTTTTGTCATATCAGTTCTATCCTTTAAATCAATTAAATATCATGTAAATGATTATGTTATTAATACTAAAAAATGTTCCTTAAAAATATTAACGCAAAAAAATATGCATATAAATTATAAATTATGAGTAAAAAGCATATTTTAGGTTAATTTAGAATACCTATCTATTATTCTTAATATTAAATTAAAAAGCCATAATAAATTTAAAATCATGACAAATAAAATTATTCCAATCCAAAAACCAATAAGGCGATTAGCAGTTTAAAATTCTTATTTTCTTGAGTTTTTCATTCTTAAAAATAGGAAATATATTAATTTAAAACATATTATACCTATTTAAGAGAATATAAAGAAGTAGTTGATATTGGAAGTAAATAATCAAAATATTATTACCAAATGGCAGAAAATAATTTCTATCATACTATTAGTTTTAACGACAGTTTTATGGGGAACTACTTTTATAATAACCAAAAATCTCACGAAATCAATCCCAATTTTTCTCTATCTAGGGTTACGTTATTTCATAGCATTTTTGGTATTTCTACCATTTCTCTATCAACTCAAAACTATTAATAAAAAATTAATTATCGGTGGAGTTTTTACAGGAACATTATATTTCTTTTCTATTGTTTTTCAAACATTTGGGATTCAAACAACAACAGCAGGAAAAGCAGGATTCATAACAGGTCTTAGTACGATAATGGTGCCTTTCTTGACGTGGATTATACGTAAGAAGAAAGTCAGTTATAGAATTTGGTTTGCAGTTGTTTTATCCCTAATCGGAATGGCTTTTTTACTACTTGAAAACGAGAGTGGGGTTATTCTTGGAGATCTACTGGTATTAGGATGTGCTCTATTCTGTGCACTCTTTATCATTTTTAATGATGATTTCGTAAGTCTTGTAAATATATATCTTTACTCATTGATTCAGTTAATCACATTAGCAATATTATGTTTTGGTTCATCCTTTCTTTTTTTAGAAAATTATAATTTGCTTTCTACTGATTTAAATTTCTGGCTAATTATGCTTTATATGGGTTTTGGAACAACTTCCCTAACCTTTTTATTTCAAAATTGGGGACAAAAATACCAAGATCCTTCCGTTACAGCAATAATATTCACCCTTGAACCTGTTTTCGCAGCATTTTTTGGTTTTCTTTTAGGGAATGAAATATTAACTCTATTTAATTGGATAGGTATGAGCTTAATCTTTGGAGCAATTTTAATCACTGTTCTAAAGAAAAGAAACAAAAAAAATAAAAAAAAGGAATAAATTAAATTTTATTTAACTATTTTACTTTCATGGGTCCACCACAGCAGCTAAACCCTCCCTCTGAACAGGCTCCAGTCTCTTCATCACCACAATCGCACGCTTTTGTAACTTTTAGTTCGAGTCCACACTCTTCACAGACCAATTTATCTCCTTTCTTTAATTCGTGACAACTCATTGTTATTCCACCTCATTTTTAATAGGATATTGAATAAAGCACAAATTTTCTTTAAAAAGATTGTGTCTATTATTAATAAATTACTTAAATTAACTCTGATTTGTAGATATATCTCATAACTATCAGTGAAACCTTATTGCTTCAGCTACAAGATGTATTAGTAGAGCCTCAAATGGAAAAAGTTAGAAACCTTACAAACATTTTCATTTCATTTAGTTTAAATCAACGTTTACCACGCAACTCATCATTGACTTTAAGAATTCGAGGTGGTAGAAATAATAAAAATGACTGGTATTATTTACAGCCATATGATCCAAACCTTAATGGGTTTATAAAAACAAATTTAGCTAACTATACCCCTGTTCTTCCGATTTTAATCACAGGGAAAGACCTATTAATAAAGTATTTAATTATAGGTGAGAGGGGGATTGATGCTAATCAGATATTTGCTTTTGATATTTATGAAACCCTAGTTCAATCAATTGTAGAAGATAATAAAAATATTGAGATAATAATCGAGACTCCTAATAATAACCCAGCGATATTTCATCAAAATGCAACCATCAATATTCTACACCAAGAGAAAGATCATTTTACTGTGATTTGTCCCTCTACAGTAAATATAAAAGAGAACATTGATGTTCTCGTAAGAGTGGAAGATAAATTTTATAATTTAGTAAAAGACTTTTTAGGTAAGATTGAAGTTTTTGAACTTGAAGATCAAAAAAAACCACGATCAATAGGAATTTATGAATTTGATAAAGATAATGAAGGAATACTTAAAATTAATAATCATAAATTTGAAACCCCTGGAATCAAATATTTAGAAATCGAGCACAACGCATCAAGATTTAGGTCAAACCCTATTATGTGTAGAACTGATTCCACACACAAACGATTATATTGGGGTTATATCCACGGGCATACTAATAAAAGTGATGGAGTGAGAGACCCTAAGGATTATTACACAAATTTATTGAATGCGGGATTAGATTTTGGAACATCGACTGAGCATGATCATATCTGGGAGACTAAGGATGAGGATTTTAACGAAATTAGGCACATAGTAGATGAATTTCTACAAGTGGGACATTTTGTTACCTTTTTTGGGTACGAATGGGGTTATTGGTACACTCCTGGATATGGAGATATATGTATTTACCACAGAGATGATTCTATTCCTATTTTGAGATCTGACACAAATAAATATAATTCAACGAAAAAATTAATCAAGAATTTACAATCTTATAAGCCTAAAGTATTAATGATTGGACATCATACTGCGCTAAGACCAGGATACAGAGATTGGAGTCATTTTGACAACACATTAGAAAAGTTAACTGAAATATATTCCACCTGGGGGAATCAAGAGTATTCCTATAGAGCAGGAAATCCATTACCCCCTAGATATAAATTTTTTGGGTATGGAAAGTATGCTAAAAAGCGAGGGCCTGTCTTGGAAAAGAAAGGAAGCTTTGTTCAAGATGCCCTACTGAGAGGGCATAAATTAGGATTCACTGCGGGAGGAGACGATCATTTTGGAATTTATCCTTCTGGGGCATTAGATCCTGATAATGGAATTTATCCCTCAGGCATAATGGCAGTCTGGGCAGAAGAGTTGACCAGAGAATCCTTATGGAATTCATTAACAAATCGACATTGCTACGGAACAACTGGACCGAGAGCTGTTATAGAATTTTCTATAGATGATTACTTTATGGGAGATATTATTAATTTAAAAGATAATCTCAAACTGGTAAATGAAAGGATTATTAAATTTAAAGTAATAAGTCCGGTTGATCTTCAAAAAATTGAACTAATAAGAAACAATAGTGTGTTTAAGGAAAAAATAATAAATTCAGAAAAAATAGAAATTTCATACCAAGATAACGAGAATTTTGGTGAAGTTGCTCTTTCTCATATAGATACTAATGAAAAATTTGTTTTTTATTATATCAGAATATTTCTCAAAAACAATAATATGGCTTGGTCAAGTCCTATTTGGATAATTTCTGATTAAATTTCAATCCTCGATAAGACAAAATATCGTTTAAAATAAATTTATTAATCTCTATTTTATTACATTTACATACTTGATGTTAAGCATTAATGATTTAGTTCTTTTAATAAGGTATAAGAGTACTATTAGCAATACATAAGAAATAACGGGAGATTATGCAGAAAGTAAAAGGAAAAGGGCTGCATATATGTAAGAAATGTGGCAACGTAATGATTACAAGGGTTATTAAAAGAGATTCTAATCCAAATAGCAATAAGTTGGAAAAAATCTTACAATGTGTTGTGTGTAAATATTGGGTTGATTTAGATTAAACCTCTTAGTTTATTCTATTTTGAGTTAATAATAAAAAACTTAAATATGAAAAAGGTTAAGTGGAAAAGAAGAAAACAATTATAAAACTCCATGAAGAAGAAGAGAATGCGTATTTAGAATTATTATCTAATCATCAGAAACATGCTGATGATAAATAATTAGGGATGAATATCATTATTTTTTAAAAATCAAATGCTTTTATTTTAGTAATAATATTAAATCATAGAGTAATAATTCTTTCACCAAAGAGATTAATTAAGCTTGAGCAAAACTAAACTAAAAATAAAAAATGTTACTAATGAGCAAATTAACTCAGAATATACTATAGTCTCGAGAACTGAACATATACGAGTTTAAAAAACCATGAATGGTATCATATTTGATATCCAAAATTATGCGATATATGATGGTCCAGGGATAAGAACGACCATTTTTTTGAAAGGGTGCCCCCTTAAATGTTTATGGTGTCACAATCCCGAATCTCAACTTTTAAAGCCTCAAATATCTTATTTTCAAGAAAAATGCACTGGTTGTGGGACATGTGTTAAAGTATGTCCAAATCATGCCATACAGCTTATAGATGGTAAAATAAAGAGAGATTTTGAACTTTGCACTGTATGTGGATCTTGTGTGCGTGTTTGTCCAAATGAAGTTATAGAAATCATCGGTAAAGAATATTCAGTAGAGGAATTAGTCGAACTAGTGAAAAGAGATAAACCCTTTTATGATACTTCTGGCGGAGGAGTTACAATATCCGGTGGAGAACCAACTATGCAATCAATATTTCTTTTTGAATTGTTAGAAAAATTGAAAAAAGAACAAATACATACAGCAATAGAAACTTGTGGATTCTTTAAAGAGGAATTAATTAAAAAATTAGTTAATACGGTTGACCTTTTTTTATTTGACATAAAACATATGGATCCTGACTTACATAAAGAATTCACTAATGTTAGTAATGATAAGATATTGCATAATTTTAAGGAAATACTTCTTAAAGTTGGAAGTGAACGTATCATTCCCCGGATACCATTGATTCCAGGAGTTAATACGGCCATTAGTGTTATTAAAGATATAGGGGATTTCCTTTTAAATGCTAACTATTCTGGTCCAGTTCACTTAATGCCATACAATAAATTGGCAAAGACGAAATACGAGAAAATAGGAAAAGGACACTTATATCAAGATATGGGAGACCTTACTGAAGAAAAGCTACAAGAAATAGCTTGTGTATTTGAATCTAAATCCTTTCAAGTCGTTATAAATCACTAATTTTACTATTTTACTCTCATAAAATGAGTTTTATCAAATTGCAAATCACTTTTCATTCCCTAATTTAATGAAAGGAATGTGAAGGGAACGATATATTTGAGCAAAATTACAAAATCAGGGAGAGAATTAAACTCTTCGAGTTTAATAGAGGGCGAAATCCAATGTAGCTCAAAGTATCGTATAAAGTTTCCCTTCCCAAATTATTATGTGATTTTATCTATAAAAACACATGTATTATAAAATATAGTAGCCCTTGATCAAGAAATTTTCTATTATATGATTTAGACTCATTAATAAGCCAAATTTTAATTTTTTATTTTTGCAAGAAACCAACTAAAAACCCTAAAATTTGGCACACAAATATTAGTTTTTTTTTATTGAAAAGTAAATAATTCTACTTATTTGAATGGA
Source organism: uncultured archaeon (assembly GCA_964447495.1). GTDB lineage: Archaea > Asgardarchaeota > Lokiarchaeia > Sigyniarchaeales > SOKP01 > SOKP01. The sequence continues at coordinate 17,064 of CAYUTF010000002.1, read as the reverse complement.
ATAAGGACTATCCTCCCTCTATTATAAAAAATTCGAAAGATTTATTTTAATAGGGTGATTAATTTGTTATTGAACTTTATTACCATGAATTTTAACCATATAAAAGATTTGTGTGTATTTTATTCTCCAAATTGTACAATAAAAAAAAGAATTTAACAAATTAACTTATAATTCATACTCATATATATATCGTTTTATTAGCGTGAAAAAAGTAATATATATATATAGATTTAGCTTAATTTTTACTAGAAGTCTTATAGCCAAAATTGTATACAAGCAACTTTGACTATCATTTAGCTTTTATAATTTAAAAAAAAAAAAAAAGAAATATGGAAATGGAAAAAAATGAGAAGAAAACAGATTTATGGTTTTTTAATAGTCCTCGCTTTTCTAAGTGTTGCTAGTGTATCGATACTTTACTTTGTAAGAGGAAATATTCAGAGTGAAGAGAATGTAGAATATAACGGATTTGATATTGAAGCAATCGATAATTGCAGGTATGCTGATGTTTTATCACTTGAAGGTGTAGAATTTGAACCTCCACATAGTCCATGGTCATACCCTCTTATTGATGACTATTATGGTGTTTTGTATTGGCTGGATTTCGAAAATATCTTTAATGGAACTCATGGAAATATTTGGATAGGTATGACAGAATATGACGAATATTTTGATCTTGGTCCTGAAGGGTACAGTCCCGAGGATATTTGGGCTTTTGGGTATCCTTGGACCCCTACGGGTATAGAAGATTATTTACCTGCGGGTTATAGAGATACTATAACTGGACAAGACTTATTAGAAGTGTTATCCGAGTTCGATACTAACATCCATGATACTGATGTGCAAACTTTTGGTCAATATGCTGATCGACCAGGCCCCTATGGTGATTATAAGACCCAGATTATGGTATTTAATGCTCGTGATGAATTTTTCTATTCTCCTGATACTGCTCCAGGGTTTATTGAAGGTTATTTCTGGTCTGAAATTGCAAGAGTTTTTAACACCAATGCATTCCATATGGATTCATATCAATGGTGGAGAAGACAAGGAGGAAGTCCACCCATGATCGATCCCCTTACTGGATATGATTATAGCTTTTTAAGTGTTCATGCATGGGAATATGAAGGTACTTTTGCTCATGAATTTCAACATCTTATACATAACGATGTTGATCCAGATGAACTTTCCTGGGTTGATGAAGGTATGGCAACATTAGCTGAATGGATATGTGGGTACGGTTTTTCTCCAGGACATATCTCAGAGTATTTATTATGGTTCTGGGATACTCCCTTGACTATCTGGGAAGGCTATCTAGCTGATTATGGTGCATCGTTCCTATGGACATACTACATGTATGAACATTATGGAGGCGCAGATTTAATATGGGAAGTCTGTCATGACCAAGGAAATGGTATAGAAGGTTGGAGTAATGCACTTGCTGCTCGTGGAGTAAGCAGAACTTTTGATCAAATTTTTCAAGACTGGTGTATTGCTAATTATCTTGATGATACATCATTTGGCTTGGGAAGATATGGGTACTATGGATTAGACATTCCTTCTGAAAATTCAGAAGGGCTCAGCATCCCTCTTGTAATGGAGATGTGGGATAGTTGGTACCCGGGTACTGGCTATTTCAATTGGTTTGTGGATGAATATCCACATTATGGTGAATATATTTTATTGGGTCGAGGATTACCTTACACTGCGAGCTATGTCGAATTTAATGCTGCACCGTTCATTTTTAAAATAGAATTCGATGGTGCTGATACATGTGGTGCTGCACCAACTAGCGGCACGCATAATTGGCATTCTGATGGAGAAGCATGGTCATGGTTCACTTTGAGTCAAGGCTTTACCATACCTGAAACAGGAGCGTCGCTTTATTTCTCAAATTACTTTTCGATTGAATTAGATTGGGATTATGGCTATGTAGAAGTTTATGATTATGATACTGGTTTATGGACCACTTTAGAAGGTGTATATACGACAGATTATCTAGGTTACGCACAAGATAATCTAAATACTCCTCTTGAGAGAGAACCAACCACTTATAATGAATCAGGAAATTGGAACTGCTTTACGGGCGATAGTGGTGGATTATACACGGAAGCAATGGATCTCACACCTTTTGCAGGACACGCAATAGAATTGTCCTTTACTTATTGGACTGATCCGTATACTCTTGGTTCAGGATGGTATATTGATGATATTGAAATACCTGAAATTGGTTTCTATGATGATTGTGAAACTGAAGGTGATTGGACTGTTAATTATGGATGGTACTTAAACGATGAGATTATTTACAATAATTTTGCAGTGAGTTTCATCAATACTCAGACTGTATATATGCGAAATGGTGATGTATATGCGAGTTATGATTCTATCAGTTCAATGACACTTGATACAGATACCGAAACAGGTAGTGCAAATTTCATGATGACGAATACATTTTATTATCATTCAAATAATCCAAGTGTTACAACCACTCTTGTAATGGTAGCTGCTAATCAACCAGGCTATGAACACACCTTTGGAACTACTTATGCTTTTACTGCCCGTGGGACTAATTACTATTGTCCTTACCGACCTTACCGTTAAAATAGCAGAAAATATAAAATAAAAAATCAAAATTAATTTTTTTTTTATTATTAAATATTAGAGATAATATTTTTTAAATCAATTTTTAAAGCATCTTCAGCAGCAGTTATTTCTTTGATACTAGTTTTATTGACCAATTTTTCAAAAATTTTTTTTTTAAAAAAATATTAATAGCGTAATCTCTAATTTAAAATAGTCGCAATTTTAACTTTTAAGCCATCTTCAGCGGGAATAACGGCTTTAATAGTAGTATTTTCTTTCAGCTTTTGAACTTGACTTGGTATGAAGTTCTTTTTTGATTTTGGGCTGTCCATATAAGCGCCAAAATGGGTTATTAGTAATGCATCTAATCTTGGATTGATCTTGTTTAGAAAGGGGATTACTTCATCAGTACATAAATGTCGTTTACAAGTTACTGAATCTGGTCGCAATAGATTTAACACTAGAATATTCACACCCGAGAATTGTTCTGAGAAACCATCGAAAACCATCGTATCACTTGTAAATGCGATAGAATAGTCTTTTAAGGTGAACTTTATACCAAAACCCTCCACTTTAGGTGAATGAATCACTTTGGTTCCAAAAATCTCAACATTTTTATATAAGAATCGATCCCCTGCTTTAAATGGTATAACTTCTTCAAGCATATTAAGATGATAGTCTGAGATATACTTTAAGACATCGCGAGTAGTGATTAATGTTCCTTTTTTGAAATAATCATATTTCCCATCATGTAAATTATCTCTTGAACTTTCTATCATCGTACTTAAATCGTTGTAATGATCTACATGGGCGTGGGTTGCAATAAAAAGTTCCGTTTTAAGAGGTTCTTCATGATATTGGTTAATTCGCACAATTGCTCCTGGTCCCGGGTCGATATGTGCTTGAATTCCATTAAATTTATATAATATACCCCCAGTTGCTCTATATTGAGTTCTTATATGGTGCCTTCCTCCACCAGAGCCAAGAAAAACGAGTTCATCTTCCATCAAATTCATCTAATGAAATTAGTTCTAATTTAAAAAATTAATTGCTATAAAAATCTAATATTTGAAATTCTTAATTATGTATTTAGAAATAGTCTCAAATGCCATCTCTACATTATGTCCTGATTTTGCCGATGTTTTTAAGAAATCTATCATATTAAACGTATTTTTGATATCTAAAGCGGTATCATCATCCATAGCGATAGCATCATCTAGATCTAATTTAGTCCCAACAAATAAAATAGGGAGGTTAAAATCATGGGATCGAACGATGTTAACCCAGTTTAAGATACTTTCGATTTTGGGCATATTCGTTAAGTCAAATAGTAATAAGGCGCCCCTCGCTCCCATAACAAAATTTTCAAGAATATGACGGAAACGTTCTTGACCGCCAAGATCCCAGAGTTGAAGCGTGCAACTTGCATTTAAATCTTCAAAATGCATCTCTTTAAGAAAAAAGTCAACTCCAACGGTTTGAATTGTGGAATCATCAAAAATTCCATTAACATATCTTCGGAGGAGTGTCGTTTTTCCCACACCGCCATCTCCAGCTACCAGTATCTTAAAAACGAAGTTCCGCATAAAACTTTTTTTAACTCTATCAGAAATTTCATTCAATGTTGTTAAATAAGTAATAATAACAACAACTAATATAATTTAATATAATTTATCCAAATTATTTTCATGTTAAAAATTGAGGTTTTAAGTATTCATCAATTTGAATTAAAATAGGTTTTAATTCTTGAATTAATAATTTCTGTACCTTATTTCGCGATATCCTTATTTTATTTTTGCTTAATAAACTTGTAATGAGATTTATAGCTACTTTTTCTCCATCTCTTCCTAATTGAGCTAACTTTTGATGAAATTCATTAGCTTTATCAAATTTTTGAATTGGATTCTCAAATGGAATTTTGAAGATATGCCTTGAGCTCTTTTTAATCTTAATCTGCTCATTAATAAGATTCGAATTTAGGATAGCTGATAAATAAAAAGCTTCAGTCAAATTTTCTGTAGCATAAAAAGATAAATCTCCCGTAATTAAATAGTCTCCTTGTATCACTGCTGAACTAAGATTAGATCCAGAATTATTATAAACGACTTTAATTTTAGAAAATTGACGATCATTAATTAATTTCGACCATCTATCAAGATTTTCCATGAATGATTTATGTTTAGTCGTAATTTTTTTATTCTTTATATAATATTCATCAATCTTTTCGTAAAATGTTCTAGCATTGTTTTTCAAATTAGAATAGCTAAAATCATGATTTTCTTTTGATATTGGTAAAAAGACATAATAAAAATCGTATATATGAAATTTTACTAATTCTGTACTTTTCACTACTTTAAAGATATACTCTTTTTCAATAACTGAATTCTGGAAGATTTTTTTATTCCAGGGGACTTTTGCTCTTTTAAATACCCTTTCATCAGGATTTATAACTGCTAAAGATTCATTTTTGGGTTTAAAGGTAATAAAAATTAAATTTCGAGGATTTAAATCTGCTCCCTTATGAAATAAGCTTTTATATTCACTCGATTCAATTCGGATAAGCTTTTTATAATTTTGTAAGGAAATTAACTTATTTACATACGTTTTTTTATTTTTATTAACTATTGAATATGGGATTAATATTTCCTTCTTTACAGTTCTTAATTCGATATCATCAAAATATTCGAACTTATCTAATAAGATTTTTAATCCAAAATAAACTGAGGGAATGTGGTAATCAGGATTGACCGCAAGAGAATTATTCTTGTGTGCATATAAACAAATAAAATCGATATTAAAGATATGTTCTATTTTTTTATTGAAAAACCATATTTTCACATCTTTAAATCCTTTAAAATGACGAAATCGTGAAGTGTGTGACCCACTTATTACTCCTTTAGTGATCACAAAAAAGATTTTTGCGTTTTGTTTCATAAATGAAACGTTGGCTTTATAAAAAAAGAGAGTGGAAATTTCTATATTTAGCACATTTTTAGGTAATGGCTTGATCTCTAAAGCTTCTGCTAAAATTTTGATTTTATTTTGATATGTTATTGAATTTATATCCCTAAATGTGTACCAAGGAGGATTTCCAATAATTAAATCAAATTTTTCTTTTTCTAAATTAATCTCGTGAAATAAACTATCCGTTATGACGAAATGAGATTTAAATTCAGACATTCTATCCCCAATTAAATAGATTACATTTACCATCGTAATTAAAATTGAAATGGGATTAATATCAAAGCCATAGATATTACTCAAAGCTCTTGTTTTTTCTTCTTCCGATTTTGTTGTAGAAAGAATGGATTTAATCAGTTCAATTATAAAATTTCCTGTTCCACAACTAGGGTCAAGTACTCTTTCTCCGAAATCATATGACTCTTTAACCATCTTCTTGACCAAAAATGGAGGAGTGTAAAATTCTCCTGAGGCATGTCTTAAAAGAGGCTTAAGACTATGTTGAATTAAATAATCGAATAGAAATTCTGGTTTAAATTTCTCTTCCAATAAGTAATTCAACGTATAATCTGTAAGTTTATTTAGAATGGCACTATTTTTTTGGTCTATAAATTCAAATAATGGCAAAAAATAGCCATTTAGGAAAGAAATATCCGTAGAAAATTCATTTAAAATATCTTCTTGAATAGCTTTCAATAGGCTTAGATTTGATTGTGTATCTTTTTTTTTCACATGCTCTTTTAATAGCAAATGGAAGATAAATAGATGAGCAATATAAAAAATTTGAGCAAGAATGGTATAGAGACGAATATTTACATTCTTATTTCCATAGATTGGAGTAAATTTCTGTTTCCACTCCTCATAGCAATCTTGTTGAATAAAAGATTCTTTCTTTAAAACACTCTCTAACTCAAGGATTAGTTTTTCAAATTCATAAATATTAAGTTCTCTATCTAATATGTTAGACTTATTCAAAAAACTATAACCTTCAAATAATTTGATAAAAATTTAATGTAATTTTTTAATATCTTTCTGTAAAACCTCAATTAATTTCTTGTCGCCTAAATTTTTCGCTATATTTAGGGCTTCTTTGTATTTCTCAGACGCTTCACTGGTTTTTGATTTTGCCATATAATAATTTCCAATAACCTTTAGAGATTCTGCTTTAACTTTTAGTAAACCTATTTTTTCACTTATTTTTAAAGCCTCATTACTATTCTCATACGCACTGTGTAGATTCCCATTTTCGATATTAATTTCGGCTATTCCATTAAGGCATATTGTTTTAATATTAGGCTTATTGAGCTGTTCTCCGATTTGTAAACCCTGTTTAAAGTTCTCTAGTGCTTTTTCATGTTCCTTCTTCTTTAAATAAATACGCCCTTTAATAAAAAGCGCATATCCTATACCCTCAATATAGTTTAAATTTTGGACAATTTCAAGTCCATCATTACAGTATTTAAGCGCTTGGTCGTAATTTTCTTTGGCTAAGAAAAGCTCTCCAATATTAATAAGAACGTCCCCTTTCAAATCCATAGAATTAATGGTATTTGCTAATTGCAAGGCTTTATCGTAAAATTCTGAAGCTCGCGTATAATTTCCTTTTATCATATCAATCATTGCGCTAAAATAATAATAATAGGCTTTTCCCATATCCCAATTTTTTTGATTGGCTATTTCAAATCCTTTATTGTAATTTTCAATTGCTAAATCATATTTACCTCTCATTTTGTATCCAATTCCTATATTTAAATACACTGCCGCCGTATTGACAGTTACTCCCACTTTGTCTTCAATTTCTATGCATTTTTTATAGTGCTCTAAAGCCTTTTCATACAACCCTTGTGTGTGAAATATATTACCAATATTATTTTGAGTCGATGACATACTGAAGAAATTATTCGTTTTTTCATAAAGTTCAAACGCAGCCATTAAATATTCAAATGCTTTATCGTGTTTTCCATCTTCCTCATATATCAATCCAATATTAAAGAGACCATCTGCTTTTATACCTGCAACATTATATGTATCACCAATTTTAATAGCTTTTTCATAATATTCTATCGCTTTATCATGTTCTCCATTCTTATTGTATATATCTCCAATCATATTGAGATTATCAGAGATTCCCTCAAAAGCATTCAATTTTTCATATATTTTAATTGCTTCTTCATAATACTGCACTGCTTCATTATAATCTCCTTTTTTAAAATATATATTCCCTATATTAGATAAATTCTTGCTTAATGCTGAAAGATTACCCAATTTTTCATTTATTTCAAATGCCTCTTTATGCTTTTGAAGGGCTTTATTATCCTCAAAGCAAATGCCATAGGCAAGGCCAAGAATACTTAGAGCCTCAGCTTTACCATTTAAATCGTTTAATTGGCTTCTAATATTAACCAATCTCTCTAAGACAGCTATGGACTTTTGATGGTTCGCTTGTGTAATATATATCTGTGCTATATTTGCTAGATTTGAGGCGATTCCATCAAGAATATTAAATTCTTCATTTATTTTGAGTGATTTTTCATAATTTTCGATGGCTTTTTCATATAATTTCTTGGAAAAATAGCATTCCCCGATTGAACTATAAATTTTTGGATTTTCCCTCGTTAGATTTAATTTATCATTAAGCGATATTGCTTTCGTATAGCACTCAATCGCTTCATCATAATGACCCATATTTTTATAGACAGTTCCTACGACTTGATAACTAGAACCTACTAAACCTTCGGTTCCTACCATCTCCTGTTTCTCCATTTCCTCAGCAACAGGAATCATTTGTTTACAATATTCAAGCGCCTTGGAATATTCGTTTTTTCTATCCAAAATGGTTAAAATAAACATTAATGTGTAATATTTAGTGCGAAGGTATTCGTATTTATTAGCTAACTCCAGCGCTTGCTCAAAATAATTTAGTGCTTCTTCAAGATCATTTTTCTTTTCATAAATATTTCCCATGTTATTTAATGCCTCTGCTTGTCCCTTATGATATCCAAGATTTTCTGATATCTTAAGTGCTTCCTCATAATGCGCAAGTGATTTTTCGTATTGTTCTTTTTTAAAATAAATTTCTCCGATAAGATTCAAGATTTCAACCTTACTATCTAACCTGTCTTTTATTCCAAGTGTCTGCAACTGATTTTCAAATATTTCAAGTGCTTTATCCTCATCCTTATCCATAATCATCCTTCCAGCCAATATCGCAATGTCTGTAATATAAGGTAAAATCGAAGCATATGTCCCCTTAACTTTCTGATCTTTATACTGGTTTGTTAACTCGATGGTTTTCTTTATAGGATCCTTCGCCTTTTGATGATCTCCTCGTTTAGTATGAACCAAGGCAATATTATAATAAAAAGGTGTTTTTTCCATTTCCAAATTCTCATCCTCTGCAATTTTCAAACCAATATCACTAATGCGAAGCGTGTCGTCATATTGCCCAAGTTCGAAATACAAATTACTAGCGACTTGATATTTTTTAAGTTCGGAAATATTCCTATAAAGCGGTAAATTACCCAAGAACGCTTCAAAATCTTGAGATATTTCTGCATTCCGATTGTTATAACTTTTAATCTCCCCATTTTCACTAGAGAGTATTCTTTCCCATAGAACTTTTTCAATAAATTTCATTGTATGCGCTTTGATCAAAATAACATCAAAATCCGTGTCGGAACTTATTTTTAGTAAGAGACGTTCTATTTGGGGGACTTTACTAAGATCCTCAATATTTTTTAATTCATCGAATCCAACCTTAACTTGAAATATTTTTCTTTTAATTGACTCAGTTTGTTCATATTCCATTTCATCTTCTCTATGATCTATCCATATTAATCTTTTTAATGAAGTTAAATCTTCTAATGTAGGGGAAATATCGAAAAAATCGCTCCCCGAATATCCTAATACAACAATACTCCTTCCCTCCATTAAGTTATTAACTGCTTCCTTTTTATATCCCTCAATTGCAAAAGTCTCACCTGTATCCCTATCCTTTCCAAGTGCAGCCATAGTGGTAACAAGCGAACCTTTCGTATTATCATTGGTTATAATATTTAGTTTTGAACCATGTAGTTTGTACAAAGGATATCTATTTTGCTTGACAAGATCAAGTGGATCGTTATAATTTGAAAAATCTTCTTTTGTGATAACTGGTATAATTTTGTTGTAATCGTTCTCTGGAATCATCCTCATCAGCGAATATTCAATCAAATAATCAAAATTAGTTGTAGCAACAATATTTCCTTCTTTTATTGCTTTAGAAAGAAATATATGGATATTATTGGGTTCTTTAACCACTTTAAGATAATCCAAAAAATTAAATTCATCATCAATAAAGTTAGAGACTGCCTCCGCAATCCTTTCATATCTCAAATTTTCGAGTGAATGAAGTTTCTCATATTCTTCATGAGGAACACAAAATTTTAATAGAACATCTCCTAATACTCTTGCGGAGGGTAAATTGGTAGGAGATGGCATTGATACTCCTGCTCCCACCAAAAAAGTGTAGTAATTATTTTGAGCAAAAATGTTATCTATTCTTCCCGTATATTCCCTAATAAATTCGTTAAAATTTGTAGCCATTAACATCCCTATTTTTGACAATTAATTTTTCTTTCCTATATTTTATTTAAGCCTATTTCTTTAAAATGTTATACTTGAAATAATTTGCTAAGATAATCAATGAATTAATATTTAAAAATAAATTAATCATATCTATATTAATTATTTAAGGATTATCTATTGCATAAATTAAAACATCTTGACAACATCGAATATTAAACTCGCAAAAATGTTTGAGCATGGTGTTAACTTTTCATGCCAGATGTGCGGCGATTGCTGCCGAGGTTTTGACCAGGGTGAAGTCTACCTTTATAAAGAAGATATCATTCGATTATCTCAGTTTTTAAAATTAGTGGGACAAGATGGTTTAAGAAAATTTGCAAAAAAATATCTTAAAGTGATAGAAAATACGTTTTTTTGGAAGGAACCTGGAGCAGAGAGAGGCAAAACTTTTCGATTCCACACCTTAGCATTTGCCTTTACGGGAGATGATGAGCATTGCCTTTTTTTGGTGGATAATAAATGCTCTATTCACGAAGCACGGCCTTTTCAGTGCAGATGTTTTCCCTTTTGGAAAATGATGGTTTCCAGCAGAAAAAATTATATAGATTATAGTAAGAAGTGTAATGGATTAAGTTTGTTGCAAGGACGTCATTATAGCAAGAGAGAGATATTAGATTGGAGTAACAAAGAGTTTGCGATGGAAAAGGAATATTTCCTTGAAATGAGGAGAAAAAATTTTGATATTTTGAAGGTGTTTCCTTTTTTAACAGAAGATATGATAGATAAGTAAAATCTTATTTCTAACTATCTATCTCAAGAAGTGAGATTATCTTTTATGCATCATTAGGAATAATTAATAAACACCTTATTTTATAATACTCATAAAATAGCGAAAAAATCATTCAAATAAGTGGTTATTAATTGAAAATTGGATTATTCATTTGTGATTGTGGTAAAAATATTAGCGGTGTCATAGATAATCAAAGACTTATTGAATATTATAATAAAATTCCTGAAGTCCATGTAATTAGAGATCAATACTTATGTTCAGAAGTAGGGCTAAATAAAATTTCAGAAGAGATTAAAGAAAATAATATTGATAGAATAGTTATAGCTGCGTGTTCATTTAAATTGCATGGATTATTATTCCGCAAAACAATTGAAAAAGCAGGGATTAATCGGTTTCTTATTTCTTTTGCAAATATAAGAGAACAAAATTCATGGGTTCATAGTGATAATCCAGAAAAAGCTACTAAAAAAGCAATAGATCAGATAAATATGGCTATTGAGCATGTAAAATTATTGGAGCCACTGGAAGTACAACGCGCACCAGTTACACCCTCTACTTTAATCATTGGAGGTGGAATCGCAGGCATTAAAGCTGCTTTAGCTATTGCTGATGCGGGGTATAAAGTTTATTTAGTAGAAAAAGACTTAACTATTGGGGGAAAAATGGCTCTATTTGACAAAACATTCCCAACTTTGGATTGCAGTATATGTATTTTAGGACCACTTATGAGTGAAGTAAAAGATCATCCAAATATCGAATTATTCACCTTTTCAGAAGTAGAAAAAGTAGAGGGGTATGTAGGTAATTTTGAGGTTTCAATAACGAAGAACCCACGATTTATTGTAGAAGAAAATTGTGTTGGATGTGTTGACATCTGTAGAGAAGTATGTCCTATTGATATAAAAGATACTTTTTTTCCGAGAAAAGCAATAGATATAGTTTATCCTCAAGCAATACCTTTACTTCCTAATATTATAAAAGAAGAGTGTATTGGATGCAAAGCCTGTTCTCAAGCTTGCGATCGGGAGGCGATTGATTTTGATCAAAAGCCCCAAAATTTGACAATAAAAGTAGGGTCAATAATTGTCGCTACGGGGTTAAAAACATTTAATCCAGGTGTTCTGGGAGAACTAAATTATGAAAAGTATGCTGATGTTATTACAACTATGCAACTTGAGAGATTACTCAATAATGATGGACCCACTCATGGAAGAGTGGTTAAACCTTCGAATGGAACCATACCAAAGAAAATTTCATTTATTTTATGTGTTGGTTCTAGAAATAAGACAATTCATCGTGAATATTGTTCTCAAGTTTGTTGTAATACTGCCATTAAACAAGCAGTTCTTATTAAAAAGGAATATCCTGATACAAAAATCAATATTTATTACACAGATATTAGAGCAATGGGGAAAAATTGCGAAGAATTTTATAACAGAGCTCGAGAAGTTTTTGGTATCCGATTTATTAAAAGTAATATCTCTGCGGTTCTTAAAAGCGATATATCAAAAGAAGGTAAACTATTGATAAGAGGAGAAGATATAATTGAAGATAAATTATTTGAAAGTGAAGCAGACTTAGTCGTTCTCGCAGTTGGAATAGAAGCAGCTCCTGATACCGATAAATTAAGTCAAATTCTTAATATATCTCAAGATCCTTATGGTTTTTTATTGGAAAAACATCTAAAAATTAAACCCTCCGAAACATCAGTCAATGGAATTTTTATTGCAGGTGCTATTCAAGGACCAAAAGACATTCCTAGCAGTATTGCTCAAGCAGAGAGCGCCGCAGCCAAGTCAATCGCCTTACTCTCCAGAGGACAAGTTGAATTAGACCCACATATTGTATATTATGATGCGGATAAATGTGATTTATGTAGATTGTGTGAAGAGATATGTCGTTTCAATGCGATTAAAATTGAAGGAAAAAAACTAACCCTTACTCAAGCTAATTGTTCTGGTTGTGGAGCTTGTGCAGCTATGTGTCCTAGTGATGCGCTCTTTATACCAGGATTTAGAAAAGATCAATTATATAAACAGATAAGAAAAGTTTTAGGTGAGCATAAACAAGAATACCCCATTATTATAGCATTCTTATGTAATTGGTGTTCATATCTTGGTGCTGATCTTGCAGGGACTAGTAAACTCACTTATCCTTCAAATATAAGGGTAATTCATGTAATGTGTACAGCAATGTTAGATCCTGCTTTAATTTTTGAGAGTTTTTTTCAGGGAGCAGATGGGGTGCTGATAGCAGGATGTCATGAACAAGATTGTCATTATGATACAGGTTTTATTAAAGCTAAAACCAGATATGCCAGCATTAAGGAAATGTTAGCAGAATCGGGAATAAATGAACACCGTGTAAAAATTGTGAGTATTTCTGCTGGAGAGGGAGAAAAATATGCGAAAGTTATAACTGATTTCAAGAAGGAATTAGAGAAATTAGGTCCTATTAAACCAAATGAATACATAAAACCTATAATTAAGGATAAAAAGGAAGAAGAAAAAGCGAAATTAGACGAAATATAACACAAATAAATTTCTTAAATATTCAATTATTTATTCTATAAATCTTATTAATAAGTTATATTTGTTTCGAAATTATTAGAAAATTTGAATTACAGACTCTAAGTAAAATTATGAAAATTCGGGCAATAACAATCGGTCAAAAAATTCCTTATTTATCGGAAAATGTAATAATTGAGAGTTCATTGGAACAATCTCTTAAAAAATTCTATAATTTTAATGCGGATCTAGTTAATCGTTTTCGTCAAATAGGTATTGATGTGCAAACTAAAAGATTGTGCTCTCAACCTATATTATCCTATGATCAACAGGTATTTGATCAAAATCTAAATAAAAGTTTGATCACCATCCATGATCAATTAAGTATAGTTGAAAATTTGATCACGAAATATGAAATTGATTATTTTTCTTCCTGTGCCGTTTTAGCCGATTTTCAAATAACAAAGTATGGGATCTATGAAAGTCTTTTTTTAAATGAAGTACCTCAATTTATTAAACGAAAAGAGAAATTTTTCACCTCTCTTCATGTAGCTTCAAATGATAATGGAATAAATTTATCTGCGTTAAAATCAGGTGCAAAAATAATTAAAAAGCTTTCAGAACCCGATCCATTTAATAACTTAAGGTTTTGTGTAAGCTCAAACGTTCAACCCGACACCCCCTTTTTTCCAGCGGCTTACCATCTTTCGGAGAAACCTTCTTTTTCACTCGCATTAGAAATGGCTGATGAAGTTGTTGCGATTATTGATGAATCACATTCTATTGAAGAAACACAAGTCAAATTAAAAGCAAAATTTGAAGAGATATATGATACATTAGTTCCGATTTGTGAAAATGTGAGTCAGAAATATGATATTCCCTTCCATGGAATAGATATGTCACCTGCACCATATCCCACAATTGAAAGAAGTATTGGAACAGCTATTGAAAATTTAAATTTTGAATATTTCGGAGCTCCCGGAGCACTAATAGCTGTGGCATTAATAAAAAATGCTATTCCAATAAAAGAAAAAACGATTGGGTTTAGTGGGTTTATGCCTTCGGTATTAGAAGATTTTACTATAGCCAAGCGATTATCTGAGGATCATTTTAACCTTGACACGCTCCTATTATATGCAACAATGTGTGGTACTGGACTTGATTGTGTTCCTTTGCCTGGAGATATTTCCTTAAAAGAGTTATTTTACATATTACTAGATATCTGTACCATTTCATTAAGATTAAAAAAACCTTTAACAGCGAGGTTGATGCCTATTCCGGGGAAAAATGCGGGAGATGATGTTAAATTTGATTTTGAATATTTTGCTCCCTCAAAAATTATTAGTATACGAAGATTACAAGATGATACTAAAAATGATCTCTTTAAGAGCAAGATCAAAAGTTTTAAATTCTTATAACTAAATATTAATAATGATTAAATTGAGAGAAGATAAGAGAAAAGAATGCCCTGAGTTGATTTTCTTTAACCATGCTTTGGAATATTTTGACTATCATAATAATGAACAACCAGAAAGTTTTTCCAAACTAGACTATCACCAAATGAATTATGCCGCTCTATTAAAAAATGAAATGCTGTTGGAATTGAATAATCTCAAAGAAATTATTGTTAATACTCCAGATAATAATTTAGATGGTTTAAATGAGTCTGAAAGGGAATTATTTTTCAAATTTATCAAATATTTTGCATTTTGCCCTGTATGCGGCACTCGGAATCACTACTATTTATTAAAACAATTTTATTTTGATAAAGAAAAAGAAAACCTTAAACAATCTTTAATCCATCTTATGACTCTCAAGAATAAAAAACAAAAATTTAAGTATGGGATTCCTTGTTGCAATTGCTTTAAAAAATATTTAGAAAAAAAATAGTTTTAATATATCACTTATTAAGAGAAATTTTCAACTACTTTGCCACCCGGCAAAATTTCATAGGAAACAACATCATTTTCTGTAACCTTTTTAACACATAGTGCTTGGAGTAAAAATTCCATATTATAGTTAAAGACATCCTCTTGTTCCACAATATCATTAGCTTTTAAATATTCTATGACCTTTCCTAATTGAGTTATAGCTTCTAAATCTGCTTTAACTGTATAAGTACATTTTAATTCTTGTATTTGCAAATCTAAAAGTTTTTTATGTAAATCCTCTTTTAGAGTCATTTTTGATCAATTAAGTTTCTGATATTATATTTTTTATTGACCTAAGATATATTAAGTCTTACTAACCATATTAAAAAGAAAAGGAATAGAATATTCAGATGAACAATTGAACGAAAATTGGATCTCCCTGATAGGAATCTTTAGGGTCTCGTAATTTCCAGAGGTGAGAGTGCTTTCCTAAACATTATTTTCAAGAATATTGTTAAGTTTTAAATATAAGATTTTTTTTTACTTACTAGGGTGTTTATAGATTGAGTTTAAAATCTAGCGAATTAGAGGTGTTGCATTTTTTAGATAGACATGCAGCCGAGCCTATAGTAAGTGTGGAGAATAGAGGTCTCTTTGAATTTCATGCTAACGCTTTTACTATTGAGGATGGGCATATTACTGCTATTCAGCTTCTAAAATATGAATATGAACTTCCTGATAATTTAGAGCAGTTAAAGTGTTTGAATTATATCAGAATATGCTCAAGAAATGTTACTTCTATACCAAAAATCACAAAATTGTCTAATCTAAAAGAGTTAAATTTTTCAGGCTGCAGCATAAAGAGGTATCCCAATAACCTTGGTGGAAATAAATTAGAAAGACTTTCATTATCACAAAATTATATTTCGGAGATAGAAGATTTAGCTGGAAATTTAACCTCATTAAAATATCTTAATTTAAGTGGGAATAATTTAGAGGAATTAGCTTCTTCGTTCTCTAGTTTAGTAGGTTTAGAAATTCTTAATCTTTCCCAAAATAAGTTTAGAATATTTCCTATTGAAATATGCTATTTATCATCGTTAATTTCATTGTATCTCTCAGCAAATGAAATTATAGAAATACCAAGGTGTATAGTTGATCTCATCCATCTTGAAAATTTATTATTGTATTCAAATAAAATAGAAGTGATTCCTAATTCATTTTTAAGCCTTCAAAATCTTCGTATTCTTGATCTTCAAAATAATGCTATCTCTTATTTACCGCAAGATATTGGTCTTCTAGCAAAATTAGAAAGAATATATCTAACAAATAATAACTTATCAGTTCTTCCTAGTTCTCTCAAGGATTCAAAATCTCTCAGGGTTGTCTATATAAGGGGAAATCCTTTGAGGGAACTAAAAGAAAATTTAACTTTATTTAAAGAAAGGGGAATAATGTTTTATTATTGACATCTCTAAATATATTACTTAAAATATTCAATTACTTTCCCTAATTGAGTAATTGAAAAATATTCAACGTCATTTTCTTTAATTTTTTCAATACAAAGAGCTTTTATTAAAAAATCCAGGTTATAATCTAAAATTGATATATTTTCAACAAGTTTCTGTTTATATAATATATCAAATATGTCATCTTTTGAGATCCTTTGATTGTTATTTACAAGAGCTAAGATCTCACGCCTTATAGGATGATTAACCGCACGAAGATATAACCCATGAAAATATTTACTTCCTTCTAATGTTTTTCCATATTCTTCGAGTGATTTATA
>CAYUTF010000001.1:0-180399 GCA_964447495.1 uncultured archaeon | reverse complement strand
TCTTGGTCTAGCAGATTTTACCTTACCAAGCGGGGATTATCTACCAGCATTACTTTTTGAAGCTATTTTAATTACTGTTTCCTTAGTGTCATCATTCTTTCTTAAAAGAGTGAAATAATAAATCAAAATTTTCTTTTTTTTCTTACTTTATCTTCATTAAATTTAAAAATTGTTTTTATCAACTTAATTTCCTAAAAGTCTTATCTATAAATAGGTCTAAATTCACAAAATAGAGTGTGTAGAAATCTTATTAAAAATGTAACAAAAAAGAAAATATAAAATTAGAATGTGATACTAATCCTTTTATTTTTTAAAAATTCTTATACACTTAATTATTAATTATGGATCGATGAAGAATATGAAAGCGATAGAAATTAATGCTAAATGGAATCCAAAAACAGAATTTAAATTGGGATCAAAAGATATAGAAGGAAAGTTAACTTATTTAGGTTCGAAAGTGTGGCGTAATCCTATAGTAAAAGTAGTGGATAAAAAGAAGCCTCAGATTAAACCTAATGAAGTTCTTATTAAGGTTAGACGTTGTGGGATATGTGGCTCAGATGTGCATATGAATCAAACCTATGATGATGGTTACATTTATTATCCGGGACTAACTGCTTTTCCTGTTACTTTAGGACATGAATTTTCTGGCGAAATAGTAGAGGTTGGTGATCATGCGTTAAATAAACGAACTGGAAAATTATATGAAATAGGAGAACCAGTCACCGTTGAAGAAATGGTTTGGTGTGGAGAATGCAAGCCATGTTGTGATGGATTTCCGAATCATTGCGAACGATTGCAGGAAATTGGATTTTCAATTGATGGGGCATTTAGCGAATATCTCTCTGTTCCAGCTAAACTTTGTTGGAGTCTAAAAAAACTTGAAAATCGCTATGAGGATATTTATAAAATAGGAAGTCTAGTCGAACCCACTTCGGTTGCATACAATGCAGTAATAGAAAGAGGAGGGGGAATAAAACCCGGTGAAAATGTAATAATTTTGGGAGCAGGTCCTATTGGATTAGCAGCATCTAAAATTTTGAAAACAGCTGGGGCATCAGTATGTATTATTTCTGAGCCAGAAGAAACTAGAGCTAATCTAGCTAAGAAAATGGGGGCAGATTATGTTATAAATCCCATTAGAGAAAATTTTACAGAAAAAGTAAAAGAATACACTGATAATGAGGGTGCTGCTTTGTATCTTGAAGCTACAGGTCTTCCAGAAAAGGTCACTGATGATATACAGAATACTATTTGGGAGTGTAAAAATGTAAATAGTACGATAGTTGTTGTTGCTCGAGCTGAGCAGAGAATGCCTGTATGTGGAGAATATTTACAAGTTAGAAGAGCTCGTATAGTTGGTGCTCAAGGACATTCGGGGCATGGAACATTTCCTAATGTAATTAGTTGTATGGCAGCAGGAATGGATGTCACTCCTATGATTACAAAAGAGATCACCTTAGAGAAGGTTCCGGAAAATTTAAAACTACTTCAAACTGATAAAGTAAATTGTAAAATTTCAGCAATTATCTCAAAATAATAAAAAATGGATTATAACACTACATCATTAAAGGATAAGGCTTATGAGTTCAGAAGCCTCCCGTGCAACTTCTTCAAATGAGGGTTTCATTATGGTTTCTACTGAAATAAATTCTTGGTATCCCACATCTTTAAAAATATTAAGGAAAGATCTAAAATCTAAATGACCTGAACCTGGTGCTCTGCGCGTGCAATCTGCTAAGTGAATATGGGAGACAAGAGGTACTATCTCGGGAAGATAATCCCAAATTAGGACAGGATCCTCCTCTAAATGTGTATGATATGTATCAATAAGCAACCTCAACTGATCGGAGGCGATTTCTTGAAGCAACTCAACAGAATCTGCTATGGTATTATATGAATCAATTTCAAACCTATTAATAGGTTCAAATAATAAAATAACATCTTCATTTTCGGCAATTTGACAGCACTGTTTTAATGAAGATTTAATGTTCAATTTCTCTCTTTTTGGATTACTTTCAAAGCTATATCGACCCCTAATTAAACCAATTATGACTTTTGATTCGGTTTCTCGAGCAAAACTAATATATCTTTTTACTCTTTCAATTGCTTTAGCCCTTATACTTTCATCATGGTGTCCTAATGAATATCCGAATCGAATAAATGTATTGCCTGTTCCTATCGCAGATATTTCCATATTATATGTATCTTTGATTTCATTGAGTTTATTTGCATCTAATCGTTCTGGTTCAAGTAAACTTAACTCAACGCCATCATAATTAAAAGGTTTAATTAACTCACAAATATTTGAAAATTTATCATAGACTTCTTCTTGTTTCTTCGTGGATTCATTAAGCCCAGAAACAATACTTAATTTCATTATTTAGCTAATTATTTTCAATCGTTAAAAAATTTAACATATATATTTGCTTAATAATATTATTAATAAATTATTATTAAAATGAGATGAGAATATGACAGATTGGAATCTTCCTCCTAAATCGGGACATATGGATTTACCCGATGGGATATACCTTCAAAATATGAGTATTGTTGAAATAAAAGAACGAGTTAAAAAAAATGATGTAATTATAATACCTATAGGCTCCACAGAAAATCATGGAGCAGCAGCCTGTGTTGGAGAAGACACATTTTTAGTGACCAGAATGGCAGAATTAGTAGCAGAGAAAACGGGATGCACAGTAGCCCAACCAAGCTGGTATGGATCTCATCCTTATCATCATTTAGGTATGCCTGGTACTATAATTGTACCTGAAGAAACATTTAAGGGGCTATTACGAGCAATTATGGCTGGATGTTGGAATATGGGCTTTAGAAAGATGATTTTGCTTAATGGACATGGTCATGAGTATGTAATTCCCAGTGCAATTCATGAGTGGGCAAAAAATTATCAACTTCCTGCTGTGATTTGTAATTTAAATTGGTATCATGCAATCCCTGAGTATTGTAAAGATAAAGAACACGGTGGACCTTTCGAAACTCCATTTATTCATGCTGATGAAGCTGAGACGTCATTTTCGATGACATTATTTCCTGAACTACTTAAAGAAATAGATGCTTGCAACGATAATGAGGTTGTTGGATGGATGCCAGATGGACATGTAGATAAAGCAGGAAATGTGTATCAAAAACCTATTCGTTGGTATGGGCAAGTTGGATTTGGACCAATTGAAGTCACCGCCTATCCTGAAGGACATGTTGGCTGCCCAAGTAAAGCAACCATTGAAAAAGGACTTCCAGGTATGGAAGCATTCTTAGATTATTTAAAAAAATTGGTTGAAGATATTTTAAAAACATTTCCTCCTGGGAAATTACCTCCAATTGAGGGAATAACACAGAGAGACCCAAAAGAAATAGAACCATATATAAAAGGACCACTTAACGGCGGAAAAAGTATATATGAGTTAAGATATCCCCCATAAATAATAATATAAAAAAATTTTCTTTTTTTTATTTTTTCATGCCAAACCATTGGCCTTTATGTAGATCCTCAAAGAAATAATCTCTATCTCCTTTATCTTTTATTTTTTCTCCTGCCTCTAATACTAACTTAATATACTTTTCATATCCTGTTTTATCACCCGCAGCTGCCATCGCTCTAGCCATTGCTTCATAAGCAAATCCAAGATCAAAATCTTTTATATCGTTATCCTCCGTTAGTTTCAAACATAATTTCGCATGATGTAAGGCAGGTTCTACTCTATTTAGAACTGTATACACTCGAGCAATTTGCCACTCTCCACGTTGAAGATTTACGGGTTTACCTTTTCCATTGGCTACTAATATACCCCAATGATATCTCGATGCATGTGCTGTATGAACCATTTCATTGTCCTCATCTTCGGTTCTGTTTGCTTTTTCTAATAGCGTCCAAGTTTTATTGAAACAGTCTTTTGCCATCTTTTCATGAGACTTTAATTCTAATTCATTATATTTTTTTGTCATAATTTATCACTAATTTTGATAGAAAAGTCAAAATATAATAATCTATTATTTATTCAATAAAAGAATTATTTCTTCAAATCTAATTATTTATTCAAATTTTGATTGATTCTTTAAGAATTTTATAACACAATTAAAAGATTTCAGTTTAGAATAGAAAAGGAAAAATGTAAAAAGAATAAAAAATAGGTTTAAAATTTTGCTCCACAATATGAGCAGTATGCTGCCTTATCTCGATGAATTGCGGTACCACAGTTAGGACAAAAACCAGCTTTCTCTTCTACAGGTTGTGGCTCAATAGGAGGGCTTCTGACGGTTTTCATAGATTCAGCCTCTCCGGTTGTTGTAGAGAAGCTTCCTCTGAGCTTTCCCGCAGCTTTTAAATCTAATATGATTGCTCGTGCATCTCTAACTGAAATTCCCGTATTAGCACTAATTTCTTCAACGGATATATTGGGATTTGATTGAAATTCATGAAGAACGACGTTTTTTAATTTGCTTCTATTTGCAAGTACAGCAATCTGGGATGATAAAATAGCAGCGCCTATTCCTACCCATAAAAGCCCCCATAAACTAAAAATAAAGTGCCAAGAATCATCAAAAAAAGCATCGATACCCCAATAAAAAAACATTCCCCCAAATATGAGTGCACATATTGAAAATCCGTTAGTGTATTGATCTCGTTTATATTTCATATTAATCACTTACATTAATTCTTTAAATTATAAAAAAAAGTATCTTATTTATTATTAATAGAGTCCAATTTTTAAATTGAGTACATAAAACATTTTAATAAAAAACATAAAAAAATTAAGTATTTAGAATTTCAAAAGAATTATAATTTTGATCCGCAATAGGAACAGTACATTGCATCTTCCTTTTTAACGGGGGTACCACAATTCGAGCAATATTGGCTTTTACTTTCATCTTGTGATGGTTGAGATACTTCTGTATATTTCATCTCACCCGTTTTAGCGGAGAATTTTCCTTTGAGTTCACCACGTGCTTTTAAGTCTAAAATAATAGCACGCACATCTTTAGTTGTAATTCCTGTTTTTACAGAAATTTCTTTTATGGAAGCATTGGGATTTTCTTCAAACTCAAGCTTTACTACCCTTCTCAGGTTGCTTCTATTGGAAAGGGCATAAATTTGACCAGAAATTATGGCAATTCCGATGCCTAACCAGATGAAGCCTAACCACCATAAATTCACTAAGCTAGGTCCCCAACCTATAACAAAACCGTTCATCAGGGTGTTAAACCCCCAGTATAGGAATGCACCAGATATTATCAATCCACAAATTGAGAATCCATCAGAATATTGGTTACGCTCATAATGCATATATTATCACATTGAACTTTTTAATTAATTTATTATATTAGATAATTAGGTATTGTTATTTTATTAATTATTATAATCTATAATTTAATGATATAATATAGAATTTTACTAGTCCAATATTTAATATTTTATCCTAAATCTCATATAAATTCATTTTAATATCATTATAAAATTTAAAATAAGGTACTTTTATCTTTTTAATTCATATTGACAGACCGATTTATAATTTCAAATACATCTTTCACTTCAATCTGGTCTACAGTTAACAATATGATAATATTCTCTAGTATTTTCATTGATAAAATATAATAATTTTCAGAATGAATTATATTGAAATCTGGACTATGCAAGCCAATGGATTCTGCAGTTTCTTCCGCTAATTCATAAAGTTGAGATATATTTAAAGAAATTGAAGCTTTGTTAAATTCTTCCTCGTTAATATATGATTTAATTACGGCACCATTTTCACTTGAAATTAATATGAAATAAACTGATACACCTAAAGATTCGATTAAATTATTCATAATTATATCTAAATCTAACAAAACAGTCATTCTTAAATATTTTATAAATTTCAAAAATATATAATTTTGCAATTAAAGAATCTCTTTCACAATTACTGGGTATACCTCTGAAATTAATGAAGAGAATCCTATAATAATTTTTAAATTATAAAATATTTATCAACAACATTTTTAAAGTAAGCAAAAGGTTCAAGATCGCCCTTAAAATCATTGATTTGATCTTGATACGACTCTACAAATTCTTCTGCGATTATTTCCATAAATCTTCTGATATCTATTAAATTTAGATCTTTTTCAACTAAGTAAGCAAAGATCAATTTATCCTTGACAATTAGAATAAATTGTTGATTTTCAAAATTAATTGCTTGTAAATTCTCTCCCGATTCCTTTCCAATCACCTCCTGAGAAAAAGCCATAATTGCAGAGAGAAAACCACCAACCTGAATGTAATTATCCAAAAGAAATTTCTTTTTCTTATTAATTTTAGTAAAAAAAGCATGACCTGCTTCGCTAATAATAAATAATGCCGATATTCCAGATACTTTCGGTATTATATTATCGCATAACTTATTTATTTCAGAAACAGAATTGTTTGAACAAAAGCTTTTTAGGATTTTATTAGAAAGAGCACACAATTTATCGTATCGAATGAGTTTATCTTTTTCATTTACATAAAAAATAGCGAAGATATCAGGCTTTACATCAAAAAAGTGAATATAGATAGTATGCGTTCCAACTAAGTCAATGATCTTTCCCTCCTGCTTCTCAATTATTTGATCTTTATAAAAATTCACTAAACTTTTTAATAGTCCATTCCCAATACCTTTCTTATATATGGTATTAACTCTCTTCCCTGAGATTGATACTAATCCGATTCCCAACAATTCTATTGAATCAGAATCGTTTAGTTCCTCTTGAAAAAGATTATTCTCTAATACAATCATTTTTTGTGGTAAAAAATCTTTTAGAAATTCTGTTTGTGTAAAAAGACACTAATTTGTGCTAATAAATAAAATGTTTTTGTATATATTTAAAGTTTTTCTTTTTCACGGGATTTTTTCGATTATATAATCCTAATCATTTTTACATGTTTAAAAATCGATTATATTAAGAATTATAGGAAGTAATAATTATCTACTTATAGGTGTACATTTTCTTATTTGTTGTAAGAAAGATCATATATTACACAATAAAAGGCTAAATGGACTATACTTATATTTTAAGATAAATCCAATTAAAATTAAAGGGAAGATGTTGAGAACCATATTTTAACGGGGATTAAATCTTGAGTTTCTCTTTTTATTCTTCTTTTTTTTTAAAAAAATCGGTCTATATTCTTCGAAATCAGGGTAGGATAGAAAAATTGATTCTTTACCAGTATCAGGTCGATAATTTTTTATCAACACGCCTTTTTTCCGAAATACTAACCATAAAAAAGAACTCGACGATTTATGAACTAAAAGTACATGCATATTTAAGAACCTTGTTTTAAGTTTCTCAACATCTTCTATTAAAAAATTTAGACTAGTTTTACATTTAAGTATGATCGTTATAAATTATTTATACTCCACAACTGATTCTATAAATGAAGGAACTTTATAAATATTAAAGATGGGCCTAGCAGGATTCGAACCTGCGACTTTGGGTTAATTCCTAATTGGAATTAAAATCCCAGTCCGAAGCCGGGCACCCTATCCAGATTTTTTTTGAAAAAAATTATCCAGACTAGATTATAGGCCCTAAATAGAAAAATGCATAGAACATAGGATTGTTCTATAGGTCCTTTTGTAAATAAAAGATAACGAGAATAAAAATTTTAGGTATTATAGACTCATGATTGGTTTTAGTTAGTAATAAGATGTCTAAAAAATTTTGAGAAGTATAACCATAGATTTTTTATCATCATTGCATCGGCTAGAAACCCATCAATTTCGATTAATCCTTTCATATATGCTTCGGAAGCAGGTAACTTTTGCCGAAACATTTTTTTTAATACTTCTCTCTTGAGAATAAAATGAATAATTTTTTCCTCTTTAGAATGATTTTCATAGATGTTATTATTAAATGATAATTTTCCATCAGTATGATTAATCCATATATTAAAATCGAGATCTTTTACGTAAACATGGCAAATAAAATCATCATAAGTACTCAATTCTTCTTTAAATTCTTCAGAATTATTAGCTATATCTAAAGCTAATTTAATAATTCTTCCGATGCTGGTTTTAAATCGCTCGTCAGTTGATTCAAGTGATTCTAATATAACTGTGATCAAATTTGAGTCAATCATCATAGAGAAAGATTAACACCTGTTATTTCATAATTAAATATGATTTCTATTAAAAGAAATAAATTATAATCATATTAAAAAGGGATGGTTTAAAATTCAGTATAATATAACGATAATAATCATTTCATTTGTGGTTATTATTACCATTTTTCAATTGTAAATATTTGAAAAAAGTCCTAGCAAATTTCACATATTTTAAACCTTGAGAAAGATTCCCATCAACTCGGATTCTTCCCTTTAAAAATTCATCCGCTCCACTCAGCTCTCTCATGAGTATTTTTAAAAATAATTCTTTACTAAAAAAACAACTAAAAGGCGCATTAGGATGCACTCCTTTTTCATATAGAAGTTGTCCTTCAGTAACTTCGAACCAATAGTTAAAATCAGCATCATAAATATAGGTTTGGTATATACCATCATATCCCATTAATTCTTCTTTAAGCTCTTCTGTTTTATTAACTAAATTTACTCCTGCTTTTATAATTCTGTCTGTAATTGAGATAAATTTCTCGTTATCTTCTAAAGCACCTTTAAAAATTGAGTTTAACACGGTTTTACTTACCATCATTTAAGATTTGTTTCTTAAAAAACAATCTCTTTGCTAAATCTTATACCTATATGTTACTAATCAAAAAACTCACTTATATTTCTTTTTAATATGCATATCATTCATTCTAATAAGTATTAGCATCTTAGTGAAAGGAATATAATAGTAAATACTAGAAAAAATTTGAAGGATTACTTGAATATCCTTTCTAATTTTTAAGGAATCTAATATAAAATGTATGATCTGAGACATATTTCTCAATAACTTTAAATCCTATACTTTCACCAAGATTTGAGTATATATCGCTACTTTGTACCCTATTCCATCGAGTTGCATACCCTGTTGAGATTTTTTTTTCACCAATTTTAATCGTGAAATTTATACCATAAAAATCCTTAGCATTTAACTTACTTTCTGGTATCATTAAATCCCATATTACAAATTCGCCACCTTTTTTCAATACACGGTATACTTCATTAAAAATTTCCTTGCGATCTGAGGATGGAACATACATAAAACTAAAAAAGGCAGTGGTAGTATCAAAATATTCATCTAAAAATTTCAAATCTTTCGCATCCATAATAATTTTTAAATAATCACCCTCCGCAGCTTCTTGTAATTCATTCGCCCGTAAATCTATTGCGACTACTTGAGCGCCTTTTAATTGCCCAATCACACCTTCTCCACCACCTCCAATATCTAATATACGCCCCTTTAAAGCAACTTCAGAAATATCTATTTCTCCTACACATATCATTACAGCTCTCTCTCTAAATAGCATTTCTTCGATTTCATCAAATACCTTTTCCTCTCCGTACCATTGATTGTCTATCATTTTCCCCGGAATTTTCTTATTATTAAAAAATTCATTCAGTTTTTTCTTTTTGATTCTACGTTCTAGTTTTTCGCATATCTCATCAACATTAGAATATTTTTTGCCTTCAATTTCTTTCATATGTAATCACAATTCTGATAATACCTAATAAATCATTATATATGTTTACTAATATCTTACAAAATATATTCTCTCTCAATAGAGAATAAAATTTTTATAGGGTTCTTTCTTTTTTTTGTTATACTATCAAGATTTATTTAATCTTTACAAGGCAATTATGCCCACATAGTGTAGCCCGGTCCAGCATTCGGGACTGTCACTCCTGCGACGCGGGTTCAAATCTCCATGTGGTTTCCGCATATGATGAAAATCCCGCTGTGGGCGCCATTTATTCTCTAATTTTTTTTGAACTTATTTTCATTTTCTCCTATATTGGAATAAATCTTATCGTTGCAATGATTCGACAAAACTTAGCTCTTTCCCAATATATATTCACTTCAAATCTCATAAAAAATAGTTAAATAAAAAAGCTATCCTTCAAAAATTATAAATTAATATATGAGAAGAAATAAAATCTTTTTATATATTAAAAAGTTATAATTAATAGTATTTATTTTATCGTTTAATTAAATTAAGTACAAAAATACAAAAAATAGGTTGAAAAATCAAAATGGTTGATGAAGGCTTAATAAAAGAAGTAAAAGTCAAGATTGACGCGGGTGCAGGCGCAGCCGATGTCAATGATACATTAAAAATGTTTGAGCTTTTCAAACAAATTGCTGAAGAGAATGATGACTTAAAAGAAGAGTTAGAAGACATGGACATTGCCATCCAAATGGTAATCACAGATGCTGATGCGAAATTCTGGTTAAAAGCCCATGATGGTACCCTAGAATTTGGCGAAGGCGAAGTAGACAGTCCATCCTTTACATTTTCAGCAACAAAGGAAGTCGGAGCAGGAATGCTTTTCGGTGAGGTTGATGCGACGAGCGCTTACATGGCAGGAGATATCACAGTCGAGGGAAATCTTCAAGACGCCATGGCCTTCCAAGAAATTATTGAGTTAGCCTTGGAAGCGTATGAAGATTTAGCAGAAGATTTATAAATTTAATATAATCTTTAAAAGCTCTCAATCTTTCGCCAAATCTTTACTAATTTTTTTTTCTTTTCTATTTAATTTTAGTGTTATTAGCGGTATTTATGATTCTTGATCGTTTTTTTCCCAGTTTGAAAATTTTATCATTTTTCTTAACAGGTGTATCAACCAAAATGCCAACGGCTATTCTATTATTTTTAGAAGTTATTAAAGGCGTTTCAACTAAATTCTGCTTCTGTTTAATTTGAAGTGAAATTATTTTTTGTTTGAGGTATGTATTAGTATTAGTTCCAATGATATAGATTTCATCATTTATCTTAAGTTTACCTTTAGTTAATAGAATTTTAGCTGCTTTCTTATCGGGGTAATAGGATAAAACCTTTCCGATTTCAATCTTCTTGAATTCAGATATATTTCCATCATATTCTCGCTGAATTTCACTACCCTTAGGATATCCAAAATAAAAACCAGTGGAAAAACCTCGATTATAAACCTTCTTTAATCTTTTGAGCCAATCGTCAACCTTTTCTTGATTATATTCATTATTGTAATACGCGACTATTGCTTCTTTATAGCAAGAAGTAACTTCATCGATATAGATGGGATCTCTCATCCGCCCTTCGATCTTGAAAGCATCAATTTTAGCTTCTATTAACTCAGGAATGTATTCAATCATACATAAGTCTTTAGCGTTAATGAAGAATACACCATCATATATGAACTCATTCGACTGATCATCATATACACGCCATTTTCGGCGGCATGGTTGTACACATCTTCCCCTATTTGCTGAATATTCTTGATTATTACACGTCTCAGCAGAGAAATAACAACGACCAGAAATAGAGGTACATTGAGCACCATGAACAAACGTTTCAACTTCAGCAGAGTTAATTTGATTTTTAATCTCCTTTATCTGCTTTAAACTTAATTCTCGTGCGAGAATCAATCTTGATGCGCCCAAACTTTCGTAAAACTGTGCAGACTTAGAGTTTGATATACTTGCCTGAGTTGATATGTGAAACGATAGCCCTTTTTCTTTGACTAATTGAATTGCGCCTAAATCATGAATTATAACGGCATCAATTTCAGAGTTGTTAGCCTCTTCTAATACATTGTCGAGAAGTTCAAATTCATTTTCATATATTATAATATTAGTTGTAAGATACGCTTTTATATTATTATCATGACAAATCTTAACAACTTCATTTAAATCACTCAATTTGATATTGTCACTAAAAATTCTCATATTAAAGGATTCTACTCCGAAATATACCGCATTCGCATTTGAAATGACAGCATTTAAAGATTGTACATTTTTTAAAGGTGCCATCAATTCAACTTTCTTTTTTTCTGCCATGGTAGATGTATCTCATCTTCTTATGAATTAATTGAAATAAGGAAGAGTTATACTAAATTTTTAGGGTTATAAGTATAAAAAAAAATTATTTAAAATGGTAGTATAAACCAGAAATAGAAAAGAAGTATTCCGATTAAAAAGAGAATTATCGCGCCTACATAAGTTAGATGCTTAGAATAATTCCGGTACCTTTTTCCCGTTTCAGTTTCTAGTTTATCTATCTGTAGATAAGGACTAGGGCCTCTTCTGTACCAACCCTGAATTTTTACCCTCTGTCCTACTAATCTATTTACTTTAGTTATTGCCCAGAAAAAATCGACAATACGTAATCCAAATCGATAATCAATATATAATAAACCTGTTTCATCTTGAAAGAATAAATCATCACTAAAATAATAACCAGGTATACCCTTTCCTACTATTCTTCCCTCTATAATTGCTGGTACTGGGCGAACAGGGGATACATTGATCACAGTAACCAGATCTAATACAGATTTAGGCTCAAATCCACTCCGATACATGAACAGAGTCCTTGCAATATAACCAAAACCCATTATTAAGAAACCAACTGCCCAAAGGAGCAATAAGTTTTCAAGAGTTGTCAATGTACTAAAGGGAGTCACAAGAATATATCCGAAAAACCAAATTACTGTAAAAATTATCAGTAAGCTAAAAATTAATGATGGTAATGACTTCATGATCCAATCGGTCAAGAATTCTCCGGCCATAGATTTTCCAACTTGAAGCTCTTTTAATTGTCGTGCTTCTGAAAAATCTATTTCAACGGATTTTCCATATGTTTTACATTGCTCATTTAGTCTCTGGATTCTTTTAGCGGGTAATGGGTGAGTACTAAAGATTTGGAAATATTTGGCCCAAGGGTTAAATAGATCCCATCCGGCTGCTTTTTGTATTGCTTCATTTGAAATTACTCCTGATTTTCCTACTCCTTCTACTGCTAAGAGACTAGCTTTTTTAGGGTCAAAAATTCCTAACCCTCGGAGTGCTCTTACCTTAGATTTATTCCTTTCTTTAATTTCTGTTTCTGAACCTCCAACTAACAATCCGTAAGCGATCTTTACCAAGGCTGTAGATAGCGTATTAGGGTTTTCTGTTAATTCCGCAGAATGTTCATCCGCATAATATTCTCTTATCCTACTAACCACTAGTGATATTAAATATCCAAGATAATAAGAGATATAAGAAATCACTGTAATTACTAACAATGCTAAAACAATATAACTTCCCTCATCACGATCACCAGAACGCCTGCCTGAAAATCGTACGGCATAATATGACCATCGAGCAATTGTCAATAAAATTAAAGGAATCGCAAAAACTATGGTCATGATTATAAAATCGTTATGAACCACATGACCTAATTCATGAGCTACCACTGCGGTCTGCTCCTCTTCATCTAAGTAATGTAGAATCCCATCAGTTATAACAATCCGTGCATTATTTTTTGTATGACCAAAAGTGAAAGCATTAGGATTTAAATCATGAATTATACCCATTCTGGGGTGCTTTATTCCCTGTAATGCCGCCACTTTATCAACTGCTTCAGCAAGATGGGGATATTGATTTGCAAAATTTTCATAGGGAATCCAATCGATTCTATAAATCCATTGAATGATATAAGGGGAGACTCCATATTGAAAAAGAACAATCAATACCGTTAAACCAACCATTATCAATAATCCAAAAAGATCTGCTGGAAGAAACCAAATTCCAATAGTAAAAACTACCGCGTATATAAGGGCAAAAAGAAACATTATAGCAAAAGAAGTTGCTAATTTTAATCCCATTAATGAAAACCTCGTCTTTTTATGTTAATTTTTTTTAATTAGATTATAAAATTTTTAATAAAATGATCATGATATACATGATTATCTAAGTAATAAATTTTATTTTGTAGAATTATTTAATTCAATTAATCCAATTTACTTTACCTTTGGTAATATATTAGAGTGTTTTCTATAAGCAAAATATTAAATCAAATTAATTTTATTATTGTTTCAGGTCGTATTTATTTAATAAATTGGATTCATTTAGGTGTTTTATAATAGAAATGGATATGAAAAGGTTATTTATTACCACGGATAATCTTATAGAGCAACAGTTTTATAAAACTGGTTCTGATACGATATTAGGTAGAACACCTGAGGTTTCAGTGCGTATAAAAAATTCAGGTTTAGTAATAAAACGATTTAAAGCGTTATTTTACAACAATATTCACTTATTTTTAGAAGAGAAGTATTTGGAATTTTTTGCCCCTTTTAAGAAAATTAAGGGAATGGATGAAAATTCTTTTGTAGAAATTCTACAAGACATTCAGATAAAACTTACTACGATGCAAGAAACAAAGTTTGATGTATTAATACTATACACGATTGTGCTTAGCTCATTAATATCTAGGATGAGAAATACCCATTTTAATGACTCGGTTTCCGAAATAATTAAAAGAGTTAAAATAAAAAATGAAAAAATAAATGTAAATGAAATTAAAAGAGAATTGGATAAATTATTTATGCGAAACAATAAAAATATTTCTATTCTATACAATCTTTCATATCTAGATGCCTTAGCAGAATCATTTAATTTTAAAAAAGTAGCACAAACATGCAAGATTCAAAAAGGTAAATATATGAATAAGATTGTGGATTTAGTTATAAAAGCATAAACAAAATTAACGTTTCAAATATTTTTAAATTGAAATCTAGAAATTCTAATCGTTTTATTTAAAATTATTAAAATCCTATTCATAGTTGACTGACGAATAATAAAAAGATATAATTATGTGTTCATATAAAAATGATGAGAATTTGAATCCACTAAAGAATTATACTAAAAAAGAAGTTTCATTAAGTAATGCTATAAAGAAATTTATCAATCCAGGGGATAGAATTTTTATAGATTCTGGATGTTCCGAACCAACTGATTTAACTAAAAAGTTAATTGAACTTGGTCCTGAATTGCCAGATATAGAGATTTTACACTTTCTTAGTTTAAGTGATCTTGACTACTATGAGACAGCTGGTGGTATAGAGGATTTATTTAGGCATAATGCATTTTTCATTGGAAAGTCACTTCGCAAATACATAGATTCAGGGCAAGCAGATTATACGCCAATGCTCTTATCTGAGATACCGTGGTTATTCAAGTTAGGTAAAATGCACTTAGATACTGCCCTTATTCAAGTAAGCCCCCCTGACAGATATGGATTTTGTAGTTATGGAATTAATGTTGATATTGTTAAACCAATAGCTGAAGCGGCTGAATATGTGATAGCAGAAGTAAATCCAAATATGCCTCGTACTTTAGGAGACTCATTTATACATATGGATGATATTGATGCCTATGTAACTACTAAGCATGACGTCATAGAATTCTCCTATGGTGAACCCGATGAGGTCTCAAAAAAAATAGCTAAGTTTGTTTCTTCTTTAATTGAGGATGAATCAACAATTCAAATGGGTATTGGTCAAATTCCAAATGCGGTGACCCAAGAATTAAAAGATAAGAAAGATTTGGGGGTTCATAGTGAAGTATTTTCAGATGGTATAGTTGATTTAGTCGAGGAAGGGGTAGTAACATGCAAAAAGAAGACAATTCATAGGGATAAAATAATCTGCTCTTTTGTAATGGGTTCAAGAAAGTTATATAATTTCGTAGATGATAATCCGATGGTCGAATTTCACCCATGTGATTATACAAATGACCCATATATCATTAGTCAGAATAAAAAACAGGTTGCAATAAATGCTGCTCTCTCTATAGATTTAACAGGGCAAGTAAATTCTGATTCGTTAGGACATCGGTTTTATAGTGGTATAGGAGGTCAAGTAGATTTTGTAAGAGGCGCTGGAAGGGCAAAAGAAGGAAAACCTATAATGGTTTTGCCTTCAACCGCCACTTTAAAAGATGGATCAATAGTCTCAAGAATCGTCCCTTTTCTCCAACCGGGTTCTGGAGTAGTAATTACCAGAGGTGATATTCATTATATTGCAACTGAGTGGGGAATTGCCTATCTCTATGGAAAAAGTATAAGAGAACGGGTTTTAGAGATGATAAACATTGCTCATCCCGATTTTCGAGAAGGTCTTTTAGAACATGCAAAGAAATGGAATTATGTATATTCCGACCAAAAATTACCCATTTCAATAGATGGGCGAATTAGTATCTATCCCGAAAAATATGAAACCTTTCTCAAATTAAAAGATGGTAAAACAATTAAAATTCGCCCTGTTAAACCTACCGATGAGAGAATGATGCAGGAGCTTCATTATTCATTAGATGAACAAGATAGATATCTAAGATTTTTTTCCCCCGTACAAGATTTTCGTCATAAAAAAATCCAACCAATGGTGAATATCGATTATTCAACCGATATGATTTTAGTTGCTTTATATAATGAAGGAGGAGAAGAAAAGATTATTGCAATTGGAGCGTTCTTTAAAACAATAAAACCATCTGTCGCAGAATTAGCATTTGTAGTCCATAAAGAGTGGCGTGGATTAGGAATTTCACGGTTTTTATTAAACTATTTAGTAAAAATTGGCAGAGAGTTGAATTACAAAACATTTGGAGGATCTATTTTACTAGAAAACCGCCCAATGCTACATATTATAGATACTTCAGGTTATAAATTGAATTTAAAGAAGATAGAAGGGGGAGTGACTGAATTTGCGTTTAGTATCTCTAAATAATTCAATAAATTTAAGAAAACTATAATTTATTTTTAATAGTAATTAATTTAATTAAAACTCCTAAATTACTCTTTAAAGGATTACGTAAGGTGTTTTAAAATTTTAATTACTGAATTTCATAAATTATATCAAGAAAACCATTTAAATAAAGAAGTTGTAAAAATATTTCAAGATATAATTTATTCTTACTATAAAAAGAGTAAGCGAGATTTCCCATTTAGGAGCGATATTTCACCGTATAAGGTTTTAGTATCAGAAATGATGCTTCAACAAACTCAAACTAATAGAGTATCAGATAAATTTATTGAATTTATCTATGAATTTCCTGATTTTCACACTTTGATGGCAGCTCCTTTAGATAAAGTATTGAAAAAGTGGCAGGGCCTTGGATATAATCGACGAGCAATTGCTTTAAAGAAAATCGCAAAGATTGTTATGGAAGAGTATGGAGGAAACCTTCCTGCAGATATCGACATTTTGAAATCTTTCCCCCAAATAGGGCATAATACGGCCTCTTCAATTATATCTTTTGCTTTTAATCTTCCAACTTTTTTTATTGAAACAAACATAAGACGTGTCTTTATATACTTTTATTTCCCACGATCAAATTCTGTATCGGATGAAAAAATCTTACCTATTATTAAAAAAACTTTAGATTATAATAATCCTCGAGAGTGGTATTATGCTCTTATGGATTATGGGGTAATGCTAAAAAAAAGCCATCCCGAATTGAATAAAAGGAGTTCCCACTATCGAAAGCAGCCAACATTTAAGGGATCTACTCGAGAGTTACGTGGTAAAATACTCAAATTAATTGTAAAGAATTCTGAAATGCTCATATCACATCTTACTCAAAAATTGAAATTGAATTCAAATAAATTAATGGAAGTTCTAATGCAGTTAGAAAAAGAAGGATTTCTAAAAATAGAAGATGAGAAGATTCGTATTATTTGAAGATATAATTATTCAACTTTCGCTTGTCTTAGATATTTAGAAATCTTTAAAGCGATTTTTTCCTGCTTTTTCCAATCACCAAATGCTAAACCCCTTGTATTCAAATTATTTACAACTTTTTTGATTTCCTCATGAATAGGGGTTATTTTTTTTTCAGCAAACGGAGTCTGGGGTAGTGGAATAAATGCATGAGTATGAATTTTAGCACCTTTAGCTGTTAATGTATTCATCAGATTAATTGTTAATTTGATGTCTTCTTCAGATTCATTTGGTAACCCAAAAATGAAATCAACATTAATTTTCAGCCCAAAATTGACTGTTAAATCGACAGCATTAATCACATCTTCGATTGTATGATCTCGATGGCATAAATCTAAAATTTTTTGGCTTCCAGATTGAGCACCTATAATGATATTGTCATTATTTGCATAATCTAATATTAACCCCAAGGTTTCTTTTGTTACATGTTCCGGTCTAACTTCTGATGGAAATGAACCAAAGAATATTCTTCCTGATCTTCCGATGATTGTTCTCGCATTTGTTAATAATTCTTCCATTTTTGAAATATTTACTATTTTGCCATTAATTGATCCGTAGGAGAATGCGTTTGGAGTGATAAAGCGAATATCAGTCAAGTTTTCTTTCTTCATGATCTCAATATATTTACAAATAGATTTGATACTTCTATGTCTTGGTTGAGTACCTAGAATATACGGTGTTTGGCAGAAATAACACACATACGGACATCCTCTTGTGATTTCAATGGCACCGAACTGTGAATTTTTGATAGGAAAAGGTGGATACAAATCTAAGTCAATCAATTTTCTTTTACCTGTATAGTGATATTTCTTTTCTGAGTTAAGATATGCTATTCCTTTAACATTGTCAAAAATTGCGTTTTCATTTA
Source organism: uncultured archaeon (assembly GCA_964447495.1). Classification (GTDB taxonomy): domain Archaea; phylum Asgardarchaeota; class Lokiarchaeia; order Sigyniarchaeales; family SOKP01; genus SOKP01. Next base: position 161,872 of record CAYUTF010000001.1, on the reverse strand, counting down.
CTTTCTTAAGCAAATCTCGAAGGGTTTCTTCTCCTTCCCCTATTACTACAATATCAAAACCCATCTTAAGAGTTCTTAGAGGATCTCCCGTAGGATGAGGCCCTCCTGCAATAATTATTATTTGGTTAGAATACTTTTTTCTTAAAGCTTTTACAAGGGTATTTATTTCCCATAGTTGAGTAGTGAAAAAAGAAATTCCCAAAATTACAATCTGATGTTCTTTTTTAATTGTTACTAATTCTCTAAATAAATTTTCCTTACCACGTACAAAATATATTTTAATATCTGTTAAATCATCATCAGTTTCAATTGCCCCGATCAAAGCATTAAAACTGTATATATTTTGTTTCTGATAATATGCGACAAAGGCAATTCTTTCTATCAAATAATGACCCTAAATATTATATTAAATTTAAAAGACTGATATAATATATTTAATATACTTTTAAAGTTAAATTTATAATTAAATAAAAAAGAACTCATACGAAAAATGTGAAAGATAATGTTATTTAATGAAATATTTGCTGAAACAATTAGTGAAGTTGGAGAATCTTGGTTTGATTTTTATTCAATTGGCCATATTTGTTTTGGAATTGGCGTTTTTCTCTTTTTTAGTCTTTTTTATACAATCCCTAAAAATAAAGGAAAAACACCAATATTTTCATTACTCTTTGTTTTTATTTTAACATTTGTCATTCTGATTGCATGGGAATTGCTTGAAAATCTTTTATTTGTAGAAATTGGGTGGAAATTTGAAGGGAGACGTGATAGTTGGCAAAACATTACAATGGATATAATAATTGGCGTTATTGGAGCATTGAGCTCTTGGTTATTTTGTCATTTAATTTTTACTAAGGGTAAAAATATTTGGGCATATTATATCTTTGGAATTATTGGTTTTGGAATATGGATAGGTGTTTTTATTATCCTTCGCGCAGTATATTTCGGTTATTAATTTTTACCTTTTTCATTTTTTATTCTATTTAACTAAATAATCACAAAATTAGATATTAAGATGGTAAATGTTGATAAGTATGTTTCACATGAAAAAGGGGCTATACCCCTAATTTTATCTGTACCTCATGGTGGTGAATTAATATACGAGGAAATTCCTACACGATCTCTTGGTATCCTTGGGATTGACAAAAAGACTATTCAACTCGCTCAAGAATTAATACAAGAATTTCAATCTATTTACTTTAGAAAAACTTCAGAGAATAAAAAACCCTCATTCGTTTTTTGTAATGTGACAAGAAGAAAAATTGATTTAAATAGACCAATAGAGAAAGCTTTCAATCACGAATCCCAACTAGCAAAATATATTTACCATTTTTATCATAAAACTATTCAAGAATATATATTTCACAATATAGAAGCATATAATAGATCATTATTAATTGATATTCATGGATTTGAGAGAAACAAGCGCCCCCAAGGATTTCGTGATGTAGATATAATATTAGGGACAGATAACCTTAAATCAATGTATTCTAATTCTCTTAAGAAAAAAGATTTGAGTAAAAATTTACGCGGACTAATAGTAAAAAAGTTTTTAGAACTAAATATCCCTATTGCTCCAGGGCATCAGAGAAGACGTGAATATGTGCTCTCTGGGGGGTATATAACTAAAAAATATGGTGCGAGTAACATACCTAAAAGTCAAAGTATGCAAATAGAGTTTTCTGATAGAATTCGGTTATATGATAATGACTTAAGAAAAACCGTGTTAAAAACCTTAGCTGAAATTATTTTTGATGAATTCAGTCATTTTAATTTCTAACATTGATAAAAGAATAGTAATGTATATTATAAATAAATAATTAAGAATATTGAATACTAAAAACCCGTTTAAATTCAATCTAAACAATTAAAATTTCGTCAGTTTTGATTATGGATGATAAAAAGGTTGATATCCGAGATTTAGAAGCATTTATTGACGGTTTACAAACTTCCTTAGATATGTTAGACGGAGCAGATATCTCTGAGGCAAAAGGGTTTCAAGCACAATTAGCTAAAGCAATATCAAGCTTGAGAATCAAGAGAATTGAGAAATTTGAACCTCTCCCTAAAATTTTAGGTTTTGTGACAAAAGAAGATATTAAAAACTATTTATTAAAAGAATTGGAAACGTTCAAAAATTATTTAGAAAAACAAGAATATCCGCAAGGTAAATTTAAGTTGGTTATGAAGATTGTCAAATTAAGAGAAGAAATAAATCAATTATAAGTTAATGATCAACTTGTATTCTGTATAATATCATAAATCATCATAAAGGTATTTAATTTGTTAATTGATGTCCATTGTCATATGAATCTTTACTTAAATATTGATGAAATAATAAATGAAGCCAAAAATTTTGGAATTGATAAAATAATTGTAGTTGGAATGAGTGCGTTAAGTCAAAAAAGAATATTAGAGATTGCGGAACAATACGAATCAGTATATCCTGCTTTAGGAATTCATCCTGAAGAAGTAAAAATGAATAAAAATATTGAATCTGAGCTTGATTCTGTTATTGATTTGATTACTTCAAACGGAAGTAAGTTGTGTGCTATCGGTGAAATTGGCTTAGATCATCATTTTATTAAAGAGAAAGAGTTATATCCTCTTCAAATTAAAATATTTAACCAAATGCTCGCATTAGCTCAGAAATTACAATTACCTGTTAATGTACATACTAAGGGCGCTGAAAAGCTAATTTTTGAAACGCTTACATCTTATAATTTAACTAATGTAAACATACACTGGTATTCTGGTCCAGAAAAATATCTCAAATTAGGTATCGATCGAGGATATTATTTCTCGATAACACCTGCAATAAAATATTCACCAGCTGTTAAAAAAACAGCCTCATTATTAGATAATAACCATTTATTATTAGAAAGTGATGGTCCTGTTAAATTTTCTGGAAAGTTAGGGACTCCGGCTATGATTAAAGATGTATTAAACGAAATATCTTTGATAAAAAAAGTACTAATTGACGAACTAGAAGAAATAATCCTGCAAAACACCAAAAATATTTTCCCACGTCTATTTAATAAAGAATAATTGATTAAGGAATATTTCTTTCAATTAATTCTAAAATGTCTTTAGGGAATTCTTCGCCCTTATTCTTCATGCGTTTTAGCATATCTTCAAGTTCTGCTATTGTATTTCCGTAAATATGTAGAGAATTACTAAAATCTAAGTAATGTCCTATTTCTACACTTAGCTGATCCGCTACATATTTTTGGATTCTGATCATACCATTTACATTAGCTTCCCATGCTCTAAATAAATCTCGACTCCGCCAGGTAGTTTGCATAATAAGCTTATTATTTTTAATTCGCATAAAAATACGTTGCAGGCAAGGAGGATCTGAATGGAAGGGATCAACAAGAGGTCTCCATGTAATTGCTTGTGCTCTACGAGAATACGGCTTTTCTTTTAATTTCTGAATGATATACTCAATCTGGTTTATTTTGGGGAAATCTATAACACCAATTGGGATTTTTTCGATTCCAACTTGTTCTGAAATTTTCTTGTCTAAATTATAATTTACACGATCCTTCAATTTCCACGTTAAACCCTCTGGCGTCTTTATAATTTTCTTTGCATATGCTAATTTTTGATGCGTCTTAACAAATTCTTTATCAACTAATTCTAAATCATAATTAACATGAATACTATCTTCTAAAGAAAATGGGGTATAATTGAATATTCTATCATGATATGAATAGGGAAAACTTGCGCCCGATTCCCATATGTAATGATCATTAACACCCTCTACAATTTCTTCGATATAACCACTTTGAATTGAACCAATCAAATACGTGTCGGCCATACATCCATAGACTTCAAATGAATTTCCATATTTGGTTTTTATTTTTATGATCTTATCCCTTCTCGTAATAGGATCACTCATTGGTTCCTTAATTTCTATTAGAACTGATGCATCTTTAGAAGGAGGATCTTTCTCTTTATCATATTCTGTCTTAATATCATCACCGTTATACAAAACCTGAGCTAGAGCTGAAAGCCATGCATCACGGACATTACTGCTTGATATAAATATAACTTGAGCCATAATAATTACCTATCTTTAACATTAATCAAAATATCATTCCTAACTTTATAATCTAATTGTTAAAACTTTAACAAAATTCATTTTCATTCATTATTTAAGGATATTTATATTGAAATTATTAATACATAGAACATTTTTATCGTATTTCCTTTTAATTTACTTCGCTATATATAATAATCAACAAAAATTTAAACATCCCCCAATTCACTAGAATTAAGATTAAATAAAATATGAATATGAGTACCTAAATTGATAGAACTTTCTCTTTCATTTGAACCTCCATTCAATGAATTGACAAAAAGCCTTCATAAGAAACTCAAGTTTGAAAATGAAATTACATTAAGAGAGTTAATAGAGTATCTGAAAAAGGAATATGGCGAAGATTTCCATAATCTACTCTGGGATAAGAAAAATACAGGGGATTTTAGTTCTTTTCTCTCAATTATCATTAATGGAATGAGTTATAGGAAGGAAGGCTTCTTAGATACAATTTTAAAAAATAATGATGATATAACATTTCTTTATCTCTATTTTGGTGGATAGGCTTATTAGAGTAGATAAATTATCCACATTCCAAACCCTGTCAATATTGGATTTAATATATTATCTGATATATTTTTTATAAAATAATCGACCATTAGAAACAGTATTGTTGAAATTGTTGCCATTAAAATGATTTTAACACTGTCTACTAAGATATATTGATTGAATAAATGCATGATACCAAATACAATAATAAAAGTACATATACCTCCTGCTATAAAACCTTCAACAGTTTTATCAGATCCTTTTTTAAGTTGGTGTTTTCCAAATTTTTTGCCAACTAAACATGCCGCAGCATCAGCAGCAGTTGTGATTAATGCAACAGAAGCAAAAATAGGGAATGGTGCAAAAGTAAAAGGCACAAATGATAATACCAACGGAGTAGACGCAATAAACGTATCTAATTCACTGGGTCGCATTGATAAATACCATTTCTTAGCCCATTTAGGAAGCATATAAAAATAATTTAAGCGCGCTAAATCAGCAATCTGAAACATAAATACAAATGCATAACCGATAGTGATTATCCACCAATAAGAAAAAGTGTATATCTCTAGATTCATCATTTCCAAAATCCCAAATTGGTCAAGGATCATACCAATTATCCAAAAAATGAAAACAACAGAACATGTAAATAAGTGTAATATTTTTCGTCCAAATTCATCTTTAATATTGTCACTCCAATTACTCCTCACAATCTCTTTATACTTATTATAATTACGCTTTGCCATAATCTCGGGATTCTCTATAGAGACTGCAGCATTATAGGTCAAAGTTAGAATCCATACAGCCATCTCTATTAAAAATATGAGTGATGATAATAACCATAAAATATTTAAAATATCTAAAGAGAGATAGGGTGTATGAAATTGATACATAAATGGAAAAAGAATTCCCGCAGTTAGTAATAGTAATGCTAAAAGGATTTCATTGATAAATTGATGGTTTTTCACTTTTTTTTTCCGAACTTTTACGGCATACAACAATGTTGCTATAGAAAATGCAATAAAAATAATACTGGTTGGTAAGAAATACATTATCTTAATCACTAAAGTTGAATACCTTAAAAATGTTTAGCAATACAAAAGAGTAGATTTTATTCATACTTTCAATCAATCTAGATCCCTAATAGTTCTATAATTGGAATTATGTAATCTAAATTAAAAGTAAATCGAATTACAAAATAAATAGCACTACAAGCTATTGGTACTATTAGATTATCAGATATATTAAGAGGTTTCATGGTTAAAATATCAAAAATGAAAAAGATAAGTGTAAAAATTATTGCCCATATAATTCCGATGAAAAAGAAACATATGATAAATGATGATATTATTCCCGCAATTGCACCCTCCCAGGTTTTATCTTTGTTCCACTTAATATGCTTTCTGCCATATCGAATTCCAATTTGACTAGTCATTAAATCTGAAATGGAACATATCCCTAAAATGGAAAATAATACCATTGGAGGGGAAATAAAAGAAGCAATCATCAAGCCAATGGCGAAATGTAGATAAGTACCATAACTTTTCTTTTCATTATCACATAAAAAAATAGTACAGAAAAGATTAAATGGATAAGATAACGAGTTTATTTTTCGTGTAAATTCATTAAACAGCATAAAGATACAAAAGATATAGAAAAAGAAAAAAAGCAAATAATAGAACCACCCTAATGAAAGAAGGATAGGTTTTATATTGCCTGTTTCAGTTAAAATTTGGATATATAGATATAGTATATTATTTTCAGAAGGGATCATTCCTTCAGTTGATCCAGTAAGATTAATTACAAATATAGCTCCAATTAACCATAAGAGAAGTAATCCAATAAATATTAAGACATGTGGAATCTTACGATAAGTGTCGTTTTTAGTTTTACTCCTTTCCGCTAACTTCCTTTCCATCCTTAATTTGAAATCTTTAAGATCTATAGACTTAAAAAATCTTTTATATGAGATGACAATTAATGTCGAAATCACTACCAATAGACCATTTAAAATGATTGGAAATCCAAATCCAAATAAAAATCCAGGTACTAAGTCTAAACGAAGCGAGATATCTTGATACATTTTTATGTTTACTATTAAAATATTTGCAAAAACGATAAAAAGCGCTGAAAATCCAAAAAAATTATTTATTGCTTCTAATTTATCTGAAAAATATAAATAGGCATAAAGAATAACGAGATAGGAAAACATAATTAAAATGAAACAAAGAACAAAATAGACCATTTTCTCCTAATGAAACCTAGTATAATTTATGCTATTAATTTAAATTAAAAATCTTTATTAAAATAGTTTTATTCTCCCGATAAATTTACAATTATTTTCATCTTATTAATAATTATTTTAATAATAATCAATTTCGTTTTAAAATATGAAAAAAATAATACTCGCTTCAAGATCAGTTGATCGTAGAGAACTCTTTGAAAAAATTAGAATCCCCGTTGAAATAATAATTACAAATGTTGATGAGGATGAGTATAAAGATCAAAATTTAGATCCGTTTGAACTTGTGATGAAACTGTCAGAAATTAAAGCACTTAAAGCTAAAAAAAAATTAATGAAAAGAAGTGACAATGCCATTGTGATTGCTGCTGACACGATCATAGAATATAACGGAAAAATCATTGGAAAGGCAACGAATAAAGAGCATGCATTTGAGATATTAAAAACTTTGAACAATTCTACTCATAATTTAATATCTGGTATTGCAATAACTCAAAATAACAATGATAAAATTCTTAAAGATTTTGATCAAACAAAAGTTACTTTTATGAAGCTATCTGATGATGAGATTCAAAAGTATATTGATACAGGCGAATGGGAAGGGAGAGCTGGAGCTTATTCAATTAAAGATAAAGCTAGTATCTTTATAAAAAGTATTAATGGTTCTCCCTCAAATGTTGTGGGTCTACCAATGCATAAAATATTTAACATACTAAAATACGAATTTAACCTTAATTTATTTGATCTTTAAAAACTAATTTAAGAACTCAATTTTTAAATATATTCTTTCCAAAGTTTTAGTCTTTCATAAAATTTAATCATTTTTTCTAAGTGAGATATCATTTCTTTATAATAATCGCGATCTGCATATCTGTTATTTATTAGATTTTTAGCAGTTTGTAATTCGTCTCTAAATTTAGTTAATTTTTCTTCTATCACATAATTCTTGCAGAATAGATTTTATTTAAAAATTGAAAATATCTGGATATTATTGTAATATTACATAATGAGGTGTCATTTACCAAAATTTATTTTTAAATGACATACTTCTTTTTAAAATATTATATATTTTTATCCCTAATTATCTTATAAATAATAATAAATACATGGTGATTGATTTAAAATGGCGAAACATTATAAAAATGAAGGAATTATGAAATTTTTAACTATATTAGGTGGATTAGTTGGTTTAGTTTGGATAATTTCTGGTTTTGCTTCTCTAGCAGGATTAGGTTTTGTTCCTATAATTGTACCAAATATAATACCTCTTGAAAGGTTTTTAACTTTAATTATTGGACTAGTTATTGTTGTACTAACCTTGTTAGTTGGGATTAAACCAGATAAACCATTTCCCTTTCATTGGCTAGTGTTGTTCATTCTTGGAATATTATTAGTGATATTTCTAGCAGGAATATGGGCATGTGTGTTGCTAATTATTGCTGCTTTAATTGGATTGATTGAAGAATTGTGATTTCAGCATTACTGAATAATTAATTTTTTACTCTTTTTTTTATGATTTTGCATTTTTAAGAAAATAAGAAATTATTTCCGCAGCGAGATTAATATCAGTTACCTTTTGCAATGCTGTAAAACCAGGTATAGAATTCACTTCCAACACCTTTAATCCATCCTCCGTTTCAATTATATCTACACCCGCAATTTCGGTTTTTGTGACTTTAGCTGCTTTAATCGCAATATTTTTCAATTCTTTAGTTAATTCTATTGGTTCCATATGAGCTCCGGCATGAATGTTTGTTTTCCAATTATCACTTACTCTATACATCCCCGCTACAGCTCTACCACCTATAACGAGAATGCGAATATCTCGGTTATTATGATCAATAAATTCTTGTAGATAGAATATTTCATTTAATTCTGCTAAAGTATAAATTACATTTTCTGCTAAGCCTTTATCGTTCAAGCGGGAGATACCGATACCTTTCGATCCATATAGTGGTTTTATCACCACATCACTTCCAAGTTCCGCAAATGAAGATAAGGCTTCTTCTGGATCTTCACATACGACAGTCTTTGGAGTAGGCACATTATGTCTTTCCAAGTATACAGATGTTAAGAATTTATCACTTGAAATTTCTAATGCAGTCCTAGAATTAATAAGAGTTATTCCATATTCTTCGATTGCACTTAATAGATCGAGTCTAAAAAAGATTTTCTGGGTTGCAGCAGCGCCAAAACCTCTTACTAATGCTGCTTTAGGTTCAAGTGTTTCAAAAAGGTTTCCAAAATAATTAAGATTTACTGTAACCTTAACTTTTTCAGGGATAAAATATTCAACACTATACCCCCTGTTATTAAATTCTTTTGCAAGAATCTTTACTTCGTTGTCATTTGGTTTAGGTGTTATAATCATTGTATGCATGATTTTTTCCATTAAAAATTATTGATTAATACAAATAATACTAAATAAATAAATAAAATAAATGTCTTTAAAAATATATATGAAGACCTCGGACCATACCAATAAAGAAACGGAAACGGAAAAATTAACTCAAATACTTTCTATGCTCCAAAGTCTTTATTATAAGAAAAAAGACCAATTAGAAGAATTACAAACAGAAATTTCTGAAATTCATACAATCTTAAATTATCTCAATTCAATAATAACGAATAAATCGTTTTCTAGTGCAGATAAACTATACTCCGATTTAGTGAAAAAGGAAACTATTTCTGTTGAAGATTATTTTAAGGAAGATATCTCAGAAGAAAAATTCAAGGGAACTAATATAAAACGCAAGATATTTTCAGATGAAAAGCAAAAAGAAGAAGATCTTCTTTGTATCCTCAACTTGTATGATTTTAAAAAAGTAGAAATTAAGTTCATGAATCCTGAAATAAGGGCTATAAGAGAAACGTCTGAAAATTTTATAAATCTCTTTTTAAGAGGGGCTCTCATCAAGATAAAGGAAAATAACCCAAATTTAAGTGTGAGTTATAGCTTCTTCAAGAACACGGATAAAATTGAATATATCCACATTTCTAATTTGCACTCAATAAATGATTACGATTTAATTACTGAAAAAATACGAGAATTATTAGCTTGCGAAAAAATTTCCAATTAATCTTCAAAACTTAAATTGGAATTAAAAATTATTTATCTAATAGGAATAAATATATTGGTATAACATATTGTTTAATAAAAATGCAAAAAATTAATTATTCAGCATTTTTATTATATTCTTAAATAACATGTGAAGTGAGATAACTTTGCCAAAAGAGAAAAAATGGCTAATAATGCCTATTATTCATTCGAAATTCAATGATAAGTATCTTGAAGAAGTCTTGATTAATAAATCACGAGATTTTCTTACGAAGGAACAAGGATTCATCCCTTCTTTTATCTTTCTTTCAGGAAGCTTCTTTGATATAAAAGGTTTTGTATATACTGGGCTTAGAGCATGGAAAGGCGCTGTTAAGCCTTCAGATAGCGATGAAGGTAGAAGACCATTATTGGAAGCCACATTTGCCTCTTTATCAGTGTATCTAAGTTCATTGTTAGCTTTGCAATCTGATTTTTATTTTGCTTACGATGAAATAAAAGATATTTTATTGGATAAAAAACGAGAAGATTTGTGGACAATTGTAGCTGAAAAACTTCCATTCATATCATTACCTCCTAAGGAAATGTATGGAAACCAAGTTTCTCCTATATCTCCATATTTTGTAATCGAACAAGATGAAGAACTCACATTAGGAGAAATTTATCCTTCAGCATATCTCACAAAAATAATAAGATCTATCAAAACACGATTTTTTGTATTTTTCCAATATCAAGGATATTCTGCTTTTGGTTTCTTTAATAGCTTACCTGATCGTTCAAAATTTGGATTTGATGAAAAAGTTAGAGAATTTAATAGTGATCCGTCACCTGAACATATAATTCAATATGCTGAGAAAGCTAAAAACTTAAAAGAAGTATTAATTGCGCTAATTGAATCTCATAATAATGCATATTTGGAACAGTTTTTAATTCCAGATTATGAATTATTACTTAACAAATTATTGGAGGGTGAAGTTTAGTGGTTAATATCGGAATCCTAGGAGATGTATCAGCGGGTAAAACTTCTATTTTACGTCTTTTTGTTAGGTATTTGAGCAAAGGAGATATTGAAAAAGTAGAAGGTGGGAAAAAATGTACAGTTCTAAAAACGGATTTCTCAGGCGAGGCAACAGTACCTTCAGGAAATAAAGATGATACTCTTAATGAAAAAGAAACTAAAACTATCCATCCAAATAGAGTAGTTTTTCGAGAAGTAGACTCTGGCAAAGCTCATACAATTTTCGCTCCGGGAGGAGATCGAAAGCGAGCCGTAGTGAAAATGGGAATTATAACTATAAGTAGGATCGCAACTCAGATAATCGCTATTTTTTCTTGTGACCGTGAATTAAATGAACAATTTGACTTTTTTAATGATGTACGATTTTTCCCAGATAAGATTTATGTATGTATTAATAAAATTGATTTATTAGACGGAGACAGAGAGAAGAAGCTTGAAACAATGAAAAAAGATATAATTGATTTTTTCACAGCAAGAAAGATTAAAATTAACGATGTATATGTAACTTGTGGTGAGACTATTGACAACTTTATCGATGTTGAGAAATATAATAATCGTGTCGCCGAAATGATTTTAAATGTCACTACAACCCATTAGTCTAGAAGACTCTAAAATGAACTAATTTTCTTCTCTTAATTTTAAAGCCAAATTTATAAATAATTTATTTATATCTAATTGATATCCTATTAAGGGTGTAAGCTTTATTTCTCCAGAATCTTTATTTAATATAATATATCCATAATTTTCTAATTCTCTTAAATCTACAAGAATCCCCTTCTTTTTCCTTAATTTTACTATTTCTGAAATTGTGGTTTTTCCAAAATTGGTTATGCAACTTATTATAACACAAAACAAAGTAGCTGCTAGCCTTGGCTTATTTTCAAAGGGATTAGCTTTTATTATATCAGACATTTCAGCTTCAAAGGATATAAACCAATGAGAATCGATTGAATTAAATTTTATAATTAACCCCAATATCTCAATGTATTTTGATAGATTTATCATTAATTGGTTAAATAAAAGTGATTGATTTTTCCCAGAAATATTTAATATTTCGCAAATCTCATCTTCTGTTGCACCAATCTGATGCTTATTAATACGTCTACTTAATAAATGCATTATTATTGAAAGCTCATTCATATCATTCACTCCTCATATATATAATGTTTTTGTTTCTTTTTGATATTTAATCTTTCCTAATTGAAGAAGATGCAAAAGAAAAATAAAATGTTCATATAATAACATTTGATCTTTCTCATTTTCAAAAATATCTCCAAATTGACAAGGTAGCTTATCTATTATTGTCTGGAGATATTCATTCATTTTTTCGGTAAATTTTAGTTTTGGTATTTCTAAAAAAAATTGATCCTTAAAATCTAATCTTGATAACTCCTTTATATTTATTGGTTCTTTAAGAAAATTTAATAATCTATTTCTACTCATTTGTAAATATTCAAATGATAAGGATTCAACCTGTAGAGAGCCATTCCAACACCCTTCATATAAAACCGCAATTTCTAAATCCTTAGGATTTGTTTCTAAGTATTTTATAAATTTCTGCTCATTATCCATCCTCATAAGCAGGCTTTTTAATTCTTCAAACTTTTGATTTAAAATCAGGTAAGTTTCTTTGAAAAGTTGAGAATATTGAAAAATGTTGTTCTTACTGACTGAATCTTTGATGCTTTGAAAGATAGGGTTTAATTCTAATTCTAATAAATAGATCTTACCTGATAAGATATCTTCCTTTACTTTAATTAGCTGATTATGAATCTCTTCTGGTAAGATCATGGAATCTGGCATTCAATCTCCCCTAATAATTTTTGGGTTAAATATTGTTGATACTTCATTTTTTCCCACTCTAGCGACTCCTATTAATTTATCCGCTAATAGAAACAAATGATTAGATGATTTGGGTAAAAACATGAATAATTGGATTGGATTTTGTTCAAGTGTAGATTTAATCATCTGATAAGAAGCTTCTGAATTTTTATCATCTAAAAACATTCCTGCTTCATCAAACATACATAATGGGGAAGGCTTAATTTCTTGCAAAGAAAGGATTAAACAAATAGATATCATAGAAATCTGACCCCCACTTAAGGCAGTACATGATTTTAATTGGTCTTTTGACGTTGCTGCTCTAATATTTATTCCTAGCTCTTCAAAATTGCCCATTAATTCGAGTGAACAATATGCCTTAATGTTTGCAGTTTTAAATTTATGATTTATCTTTTCTTGTAATTCAACCAATATTTCACTAAACTTATCATAATATGTGTGTTCCATTTTTTTTTCAGCATCTATAGCGGCATTTATATCTCTTTCTAAATCATTTTGATTTTTACTAATTTGATTTAAATTATTAAGGATTTCTTCCTTTTCAACTAAAATCGTATCATCAATATCAATATATTTTATTAAATCTCTTTCAATTTTTTCTAAATCTCCCTCTATATCTTCAATCGGCCTAATTTGTGTTCCAAGAGAAGAAAATAAAGGATCAATTTCAGAGTTAACACGTTCTAAATTTTGCTTTTTAATAATTAAATCTTGATTTAGAGAATCTAGTTTGAAATTTTCTTGTTCAAATTTTATTTTAAAATGAAGTGTGTTCTTTTCTACATCAAATTTTTCTTCTTGAAATCTCTTTTTTACTTCTTGCAGTTCCAAAACAGACTTATCCACATTTTGAATTTCTTCTTCAACATGCTCTAAATTTTGATAAATTAAAAACGCTTTTTTATCAGCTTTACGAAAATGTCTTTGCTTGTTTTCATATTCAGATGATTTAAGCATTATTTTATTTTGGAAATTAATAATTTTTTTATTTAGTTCATCGAAAATTTCTCTATTTTCATTTGATTTCTTGCCAATGATTTTTAATTTATCATTTAAATCATTTATTTGAATCGGAATTTCTTTTAATCTTTCATTCCAATTGAAAAACTCAGGATCTCTCTGAGCCTTAAAATCTTTAATCAAATCATTCAAATTGGTGATTTCTTTTTTACAGTTTTCTTGATCATTTTCTAATGAATATAATAAAGAGTATAATTCATTTTTTTTTGTAGTAAGGCGCTGTTTTTGATTGAAATTATAAAGTAAATCATTAAACGAGTCTTTTTTATTATATAATTCCTTTTGATAATTATCCAGATGAGTTAAATCGATCCTTAAATTACTGATTTTTTCATTTAGAGCTTCAATCTCACTTTCTAAAATTCTTACTTGTTCCTTCTGCGTTCCAGTACTAAGAAAACCTTTAAGTTTTTTCAGATACGGTGTTTCATAAACATATTTGTATGAGACTATCTGTTCTCCTTTCAATGTCACACATTTGCCCTTATAATCCATTTTAGTATAAAGTTCCTTGCCTGAATAGTAGTTATTGACAACAACACAGTTTTTAACTTTTGAATAAATCACTTTTTTAATATCAATATCCTCACTTATAATGTGAATTAAATCAACCAAATAACCAATAAGCCCCTCAGCAGAAAACTGAGGATAAGAAGAAATTATGAGCTTTTTTGTAATATAAATATTACAATATGCATTAAACTTATTTTTTAGGCGATTCAATAAACTAAGAGTATCCCAATCATTTACTACAAAACTATAAAGTAATCTTTCACCTAATACAGATTCGATAGCATAACTTAGAGTATCATCATATTTTAGATATTCAATGATCGGACCTTTTACTTTGCTATCCAAATCTCGCTTTTTTATTTCTTCTTTTAATAAAATGATACTCGAAGGTAGTATAATACGCCTCTCTTGAATGGATTTTTGAAGAAATTTGAATTTTTCTAAATTTTCAGACTTTTTATAGTTTAATTGTTCTATTTTTCCCTCAAGCTCAAAAACATTCCTTGTAAATTTCTTTAAATCTTGATCTAATTGTTTCAACAAATCTTTAGACGGATTTTCTAAAAACCATTTATTTTTTTTTAGCTTATGATCAATGTCTTGTAAACTCTGAAAGATGTCTTCAATATCATGATTAATATCTTCTTTTCTCGTCAGGATATCTTCAATTTTTCTAGAATGCTTCTCCTTTTCAAATACTAACTTGTTATACTTCTCTAAAAAATCTCTGTTTTCGTTTATCTTTATGCTTAGATTCTTTTGTTCCTTAATAAGTTCATCAATATGGTTAGAATGTAAAACTTTCTCATTATCAAGTATTTTAATCTCTTTATTAATGTGTTCCTTCTTATTTACATATTTTTCTAATTCAATTTTCTCTTGAGAGATAATCTCTGCCATATTATCTAATTCTTGCTTAAATGCTACTTTTTCTTGTTGCCAATTTTGAATTTGATTTATGAAATCCTTTTTCTTATATTCTAATTCTCCCAATTTCTTTGAAAATTGATTTATTTTTTCTATGATCTCATTAATCTCTTCTTCTTTGCGATCTATTATTTTTTTATAACTCTCCAACTCATGATTTATTGAATTAAGTAAATCCTCGATTTGATGAATTTCAATGCGTAGACTTTTAATCTTCTTTTGAAGGTTTTCTTTATTTGCCCATAATAACTCATCATTTAGGTTTTTTTTTTGATCTAAAAGTGTTTTTTTTTCTTCAAGTCTTCTTAACTTTGGTGTGAGAAGCTCTAAATTAAGTTTTAAAGCATTCTTTTTTGTAGAAATTGATTGAAAATCTTGATTAAGATTATTTATTGAAATTTTTTCTTCTAAAATCTCTTCTCGTAATCCTTTGAGCCCAATTCCCTCTTCTAAAAAATTGCTCAATTCAAAAGGTTTTAAATTTTTAATACTATCGATTTTACCTTGACTTACAAAAGCAAAGTGATTATCAGGATTAAACTTCAAATCGCTTATAATTTTTTGAACTGTATTCGCTTGTACTTTCTTAAATTTTGAATCTTTATGCTTTTGGATTTCAAAATAGGGGGATTTATCTCTGAGAACATACCTTTTTATATTTATTAATTCATCTTGATTTTGAATTTCGATTTCTACCATCGCATGATCTTGACCATTCCTAATAAAATCTGACCATTTTTTATATCGTTCATCTCTTTCATTGCTTCCTAGAACAAATTTAATTGCTTGAAATATCGATGTTTTACCAGACCAATTTGGTCCAATTATTAAAATTAATCTTGGAAATCCGAATTGGGAATTGTTTGAAAAATCAATTTCATCTCTTTGGAAGGATAAAAAGTTTTCTAAGATTAATTTTTTAATAAATGTTGTATTTTTGACTTGCGAAACTTTGATCCCCCTTTTCAGGTAATTTTAAAATTTAAAAGCTTAAAGTTGAAAAATTACATTTTATACTTTTCTAAATATCTGACTTATTCGACTAATTGTTTTTTTTGCTTTTTCAAGGGCTATTAAAGCTTTATTAGGATTTTCATTTAAGATAAAGGGATATCTTGCTAAAATCAACCTATCATTTTCTTCGAGAATTTCCCCTTTATTAATTTTCTCTATAATTATTTGTAATTCTTTATAATTTTTTGAAGCTGCATTTTCATATAATTGGCTAAGCATAAAATCCGAAATGGTTTCACCTTTTATTTCTTCGAGATATGTGTTAATTTCTTCAACATATTTCATATCCATCATTTTTATATTACCTTTATTTTGCTTTTGGATTAAATGATTTTCACTTATGATTAATTGATTATTTTTTGTATCAAAATTTATTGAAGGAATGAATTCCCTTGACTCAATTAACTCAATTAGTAAATCAGTAATTTCATTTGACTTTTCATTCAATTCAGATTTAAGAAAATGCTTAAAAATTCCTAATTTTATTAAATTTTTGATGTCATTTACTTCCCAAAATTTAGTATAATTAACCATCATATCAAGATCAAATACAATCTTTGGAAATACTTCGGAAAAATGCCTTAAAACAGCTTCTCTTTCGACTTGGTCTAAAGCAGGAATGTTAATAAAAAGATCAAAAATATTGAATATCTTTTGCGAATTTCGAGCTACCTTTTCCATTAAATCATTAATCCAAATTAATATGGTTTTACTCTCAATAAAATTTCTCTCACTAAATTTAGAATTTATAAAAACTTCCAAGAGATTTATTTCTTTATTTGACCTTAATTTCAGCTTGTGTTCATCAATTATTATTAATTTTTTTATATGAGATTCATATTCCATATTTAAGGAATTATCATTATCATCTTTAGGTTTTTTATTATTAGTTTCTATACTTATGATATTTTCCATAATCGCATTAAAATTTTGTAGGAAAACTTCTTGATTAAAATAAACTTTTTCATAATTTAATTCAATAAAGTCTAGGTAATAGTTTTTGCATATTAGTTTTAAGAAATCATTGATATCACTATTTTGACCAATGTTGATTAATAGTACGCCCTTTAGATTAATTATTTTTGAGTAATCATTGATTAAAGCGTTGGTATTTTCGGTTAACATTACCTTAAAATAATTCATAATGTCATTATATTTCTCCCGATAAAATATATCTTCTCTTTCAATTCGAATCTCTATTGAATTGATAACTTTAAGAAACTGTGTACTGTCAAAATTTGTATTATCGTCATCCATAATGAAATTCAACAATATCTTCGGAATTATTTTGAATATTATCTACATGGTAATTAAGGCATATATATTTAGCGATTGAAAGGAATCAAATATCATTTGTTTATTGCTTTATTTAGATAAAATTCTTTAAATTTAATTATACTATAAAAGATCTTTAAATTACAAAAAATCATAATATAATTCATTACACATTTTAAATTTACAAAATACTCGTGAAATTTATGGAAGAATTATTAGAAATCGCTAAAAAATCTTTTCCATCCATGCAAGAAGAAGAAAAAATTAATGGATTAAAAGCAAATGTGGAAATTTTATGGGATAAATGGGGTATTCCTCACATTTTTGCCGAAAATATATATGATCTCTATTTCACTCAAGGTTATATCCATGCAAGTCATAGATTATGGCAAATGGAAACCTTCAAAAGATTAGTATCAGGAACTCTTTCTGAAATCACAGGAGAAAGCTCTTTGTTGAGTGATAAACATTATAGAGAAATTAGTTTATATCAAATTGCTCAAAAATGTGCTCAAAATATTGAAAAGAATAAGAATTCTGAAGATTATAAATTCATGGATGCATATGTTAAAGGTGTGAATAAACGAATTGAAGATGTGCAAGAAAATCTACCAATCGAATTTCATATACTAAATTTTAAGCCTAAGGAATGGAAATTTGAAGATACTTTTAAAATTATTAGCATGATTGAATGGTCACTAAGCAGTTGGAATTATCCCTATGAAATCCTGCGAGAACATATCTTATCTAAACTTGGAAAAGAAACTGCCAATAAAATTATTCCAATTGATTCAGAAATGAATGTTAATGAATCTTTAGGTAGTAATGCTTGGGCAGTAAGCCCAAAAAAGTCAAGATCAAAATCAGTATTACTAGCTAACGATCCACATCTTCCCTTAACAAATCCAGCTTTATGGTTTTTAATCCATTTGAATTGTCCCGGTCTTAATGTAATTGGTACCTCTCTTCCCGGTGCGCCAGCAGTTATAATAGGTCATAACGATAAAATTGCCTGGGGGCTTACAAATGTAATGGCGGATACAACAGATTTATTTAAATTAGAAATAAATCCTGAAAATGAACATCAATATAAATATAATGGTAATTGGATTGATTTTGAAATTAGAGAAGAAATCATTTATTTGAAAGGAAAATCAAAACCAATAACTTATCCTATATTAATAAGCAAATTTGGTCCTGTAATTAATTTTTTTGAAGGATATGATCGAATATTTCAATTTTTTATTCCGGGTAAATATGCTTTAAAATGGTCAAGCTCTGATGCTAACCTTATCAATAATTTAAAAGGGTTTAAGGGGGTAAATGTCGCTTCAAATTGGCAAGAATTTCGAGAAGCTTTAGCATATATAACTATAAATCCACAAAACTTTATTTACGGTGATGTTGCAGGTAATATAGGGCATCAACACGGTGGTAAAATTCCGGTAAGAAAATATGGAAATGGAGCAGTCATAAATCAAGGAAATGATGAAAAATATGATTGGAAAGGAATTTCATCATTTGATCAACTATTTTCTCTCTATAATCCAGAATGTGGATTTGTATATACCGCGAATTATAATGAAGAAAAATCTCCAAATGGATTATTAATTGGTGAAGACCAAATATCTCCCTATAGACAAGTAAGATTAAAGAAATTACTCCAATCAAAAACCATCTTCTCCATTGAAGATTTTAAAGTTTTTCAACTTGATAGATATACGGAAGAAGCAGCAGAATTATTACCAATTATGCTCACATTCTTAAAAAAAAATAAAAACCTAAATAATTATAGAGAAATCATATCCTATTTAGAAAATTGGGACTATTTTTTAACTAAAAATAGCATCGCTGGTACTCTTTTTAAGATTTGGCATCATAAAACTCAAAAAGCTATACTTGAACCATTAATTGGTAAAAATGTTTTCCAAATGTTCGCCGGCAGCAGGCCATTCGACTTAAAACGTATTTGGGACTTATATTTTATGAATAATGAGGATAAAATTTCAAAAATTCTTCTTAATGCATTAGAAAATACCATAGAATATTTAACTACTTCATATGGTTCTAAACCTGAAAAGTGGGCATGGGGGAATCTTCACAAATTCACACTAGAACACCCTTTTTCCAGTGCTAATAAAGAAGCTAAAATTTTAAATGCTGGTCCTTTTAAATTAGGAGGAGATGGAAACACTCTAAATCCCGGTTCATATGATCCTTCTGATAATTTTAACGTGATATCTGGACCCTCTTATCGCCAAATTCATGATCTATCCAACTGGGATAATTCCATTGGAGCTCTTCCAGGTGGACAATCTGGTCTTCCCTTTCATAAACACTATAAAGATTTAATCAAATTATGGGTCACGGGAAAGTATATTCCTTTTCTTTTCACAAAAGAGGCAATTAGTAAAAATATTGAATCTAAGCAAAAATTAAAACCAGTCTAATACTTTAATCTATTATTTATACTTTTATTAGTTAATTTTATAGTATTAAACTTGAAGCTCTTTATTTAATATTTCTATTTGACTTTTTAAATTGTCCTCTAAAAGGTGATAATAAGTGAAGTTCCCTTTTTTATACCCTTCAATTAAGCCAGCAGTTAAAAGCTTCCCAATATGATGTGAAATAGTAGATTGAGATTTGTTTAACACTACTTCTAATTCACATACACATTTGTCTCTTCCCTTTAAAGTCCTAAGGATAATCAATCGGTCTTTTGAAGATAAAGCTGAAGCAAACATAATGAGTCTATTTAAATTCTCATTCTGATTTAAAGATTTCCCTAAATCATGTAATTGTGTGAAATATCCGTTTGTTTCGTAACATTCTTGACAAGAGCACAACATTTTTTTAATTTCAGGAATTCTCTGGGGTTTCATATTAAAATTTCCTATATTTTTTTATTCTCTATAATATTAAATACATCGATAAATATAAATTTAAGCTATTACCAAGTCTCTATTCCCCCAAATCGATATATGTCGATTAAGTTTATATATGATCAAAGATTTGAAATCCTTGATGAATAATGAGTAAGGATGAGAAAAAAATTGGTTATTTCGAAAAATTTCTCCCATTATGGGTTGCCTTATGTATCTTCATTGGAATTTTACTTTCTCAACTCGTACCACAAATAAGTCAAGCTATTGATTCATTAAAAATTGGACAAATATCCATTCCTATAGGCATATGTTTATTTTTAATGATGTATCCTGCGATGCTCAATCTACAAGCATCCGAGTTAAAAAAGTTAGGTAAAAATCCAAAACCAATAATTTTAACATTAGTTTCTAATTGGTTAGTTGCCCCCTTTGTAGGGCTTGCCATGGTGAAGCTATTTTTACAAGGAAATGAACAATTATCTGTTGCAGTTATTTTATTATCAAGTTCCCCATGTACTGCGATGGTACTTGTATGGGGGTGGATGGCTCGTGGAAATCAAGAACAGAATGTAGTTAATACCAGTTTAAATACCATAACTATTATCTTTTTATATGTGGGCATGGTATCATTACTCACGGGTATTCAAAATATCCCTATTGACGTTATGTTGCTTCTAATATCTCTTATAGTTTTTATCGGTATTCCATTACTATTAGGTATAATCTCTAAGAGATTAATTATATCAACTAAGGGAGATGAGTGGTTTAATAACTCCTATCGTCCATTTGTGGGAAAGGTATCTATTGGCGCATTATTAGTAACCTTAATCGTACTCTTTTCATTGAATGGGAATGTCCTAATTACTAACCCTGACCTCCTATTATTGGTTTCAGCACCTCTATTGCTTGGATTTGTTATTGTTGTATTATATAATGTAATCATAACTAAAGTATTCAAATTACGATATAGAGAAGCAATAATCACAGTAATTATCGGTTCATCGAGTCATTTTGAGATTGCAATCGCAACTGCTATTGCAATGTATGGGATTGGATCTGTGGCAGCATTAGGAACAACCATGGGTCTCTTCTGGGAAGTCCCGGTAATGCTCTCTATAGTATACTTAGGGAGATATTTAATGAAGAAAGGATTTTGGAAATCACAAAATCAAAGCAATGAATTATGATCTGAGAATTATGGCAGTAACTTATATGAAAAAGTTAGAAGAGGAACCTGAAACTTACGAGCAAGAGTTCACAAATCTAACTAAAGGAATAAACCTTGAGATAAATGATTGGATAATAGACCGTATTAATAATGATAATTCAATTTTTGAGATAGGCTGCGGTCCAGGTACATTAGCCGCTAGAATTGCGAAACAAAAAGGAAAAAATGTAATAGCAATTGATAAAAATTTTCAAATGATTAATTATGCGATGGCTAATTATCCAAGTGATATAGCAGGAAAACTACTTTATCAGATTGGCTCTTTTAATAACTTGACTGTCTTTCACAGTTCACAGGATTTAGTAATCAGTACTTTTATGCTTTCTGAACTTAGGCCTTTAGAACAACAAATTTTTCTGCGGAATGTGTGGAAAATCCTAAAAAAAGGAGGGCGTTTAATAATTGCTACCGAATTTATGCCCTTAGGGATTTGGAAAATAGGTTTTAGTCTAAGAAGGTGGCGATATAAAAAGAAAATCCGAAGATATCGCTTGAAAAATACACAACTCAATAAATATTTTTTTAACTATTTAAACCCGATTGGGTTCAAGATTACTGATAAAAAGACTTGGAAGCATAATTCGATTCAAGTAATTGAATTAGTGAAATTTAATAATGAAGGAAAAGAAGAACCTGGCTACTATCAACCCAAAATGAAAAAATATAAAGGTATTTTATCTCAATTTAGAATATTTAGGTGTATATTCACTGGTCAAATCGATAGAGTTCCTATTGAACCAGGAATATATCAATCTGGAAATCCAACAAGGAAATCACCTATAATTGTCACTGCTAACTATGATTTTACATACATTAAGGTAATGAGAGATTTAAAAGATATTGATGTATGGGTCTTAGTTATTGATACAAATGGTATTAATGTATGGTGTGCTGCTAGAGGTAATGATTTCGGCAACCAACAGGTTCTTGAAGCCATTGAAGCGACGGGAGTTCAAAATTATACAAAAAATGAACTATTATTGCTTCCTCAACTTTCCGCAGGAGGCGTTTCAATGCCAAATCTATCAAAGAAATCAAAAAATTTTCCATTCAAAGCTAAATATGGACCTATATGGTCAAAATATATACCAGAATATCTAAAAAATAAGCCCGTTCAAAAACCAGCAAATATGAAGCTTGCAAAATTTAATATATTCCATAGAACAAGAGCCTTCATAACACATACCACTTTCTTATTAAGAAAAGTATTTTTTTATCCTATTATTGCATCACTAATTATTTTTTTAGTAGTATTCCCTTGGTTCAATAAACTATATTGGGTGATAGATTTCATTTTATGGATTATTACTTCAAATTTGATTATTTCATTTTTATTTCCCCTTTCAAATTTCACCAGAAAATTTATCTTAAAAGGATTAGTGTTTGGTATCATTACCATTATAATCTTAGGAGGAACTTTTTGGATATTACAAAAGCCTTTCGCATATATTTTATTAAATACGCCTATGATATTTTGGATTTCCTTTTTTTCTACGATGTCCTTTAGTGGATATTCAATGAGTACCAGTCCAAGAGAAATTCAAGAAGAATATGGTTTATTTACAAAAGTTAATAAAATTTTATTGGTTATTAGCGTCATATCTTCATTAATTAGCATTTTATTAATTTAAATTAAAAATTATAGGAAAATCAATTATGATTGAAAAGATAAATATAAAGCAATTAGAAAAAAATTCCTGTTGTAGCATCCCTTCATTAAACAATATCCGCATTTCAATAATAACATCAATTTGCATCGGATGTGGGGTTTGTGCCGAAGTATGTCCATTTGGACTTCCGCAAAAAAAAGCTAATAATAAATATAGAATTAGTGATCCAGCATTATGTACGGAGTGTAGTGCATGTAAGAGAAATTGTCCTGTAGGTGCTATAAGTATGTTTGAACAAAAAGGATGCGGATGCCTTTGGGATGCTCGACAAAGAATAACAAAAAAGAACGGTTCTTGCTGTAGCTAAATAATTTAATAATATTTATTAAAATGAGGGAAAATATGAAAACAATTAAATTTGAAATAAGTCTCCCAATAAAGGGACTTCAAAAAGGGAAGAAGTATACGATCAACATAAAAGAGGATGCCTCCTTTTTAGAATGCTTAGCAATGGTCGATAAAATCGAAGCAATGAATTCAGAGACGACAATATTTCCGATTAATGAGGGGTATATTCATAATTATATGCAACTATTAGTAAATTTTGAAACGAATTCGATATATGAAGATGTTGGAATATATGCATATGCCCCAGATGAGAATGGTATTATGCAGAAATTCAATCCAATTAGGGATAATATCGAATTCAACGTATATCCCGAGAGTGAAATTCAATTACAACCAGATGTAGGCTGTTGATGAGAAAAAGTGAAAAATCGACTCGCTATTGGTGCATTTAAAACGACTATCAGAAAGAAATTTGGGAAAAATAATGAATATTTTGCTCATTATTTTAAAAAGAGTTAAAATTAAACTATGGAATGAACTCTTTTAAAAAATGTTAGTGAAAGAGCGACAAAGGGATTGCCCCCTTTATGTTAAGAGTGAGTTAAGATAAAATTTTCAAATATGGCTTTAATATGACATCACTATAAAAAATAATATTAAAGTTAAAAAGGACGAGAGAATTTTTTAATGCTGCAAAGATGGATTTTTTTACGCATTTTTTATTAGGGATATTTCTAAGTCTATTCACACTAAATTCATTTAGTTTCAGCATTGTAATGTATGCGATAGTAATGGCTGTGTTAGCTGATTTCGATATATTCTTATATCCTCTTAAAAGAATAAAGAATACTCCCCTTCTTTCTCATAAGGGTATTTCCCATTCCTATTTCTTTGCTTTTCTTGTGTCTGGTTTAACAGGCGTAATTTTCTCATTTATCACAAATGAGCCCTTTCTATTAGCATGGATAGTTGGTTTTCTATTCTATAGTCTACATTTGTCTTTAGATGCTTTATGCGCTTCAAAAATTCCACTCTTTTATCCATTTTATAAAAAAAAAGTAAGATTCTTTATCGATAGAGCAATTAACTTTAATTTAGCATTAGTTTCGGGCGGAATGATTTTGTTTTACTTTATCATTTTCTTTGTATGGCCTGCGCTCTATTTTTCTAAGCTTATTTTTTTCTTGGTAGCTTTTTATATCCTATATTTTTCATATCGAATTATCATTAAAATATGGGTTCAGTTTAAATTACCAAAAAACTCTCACTTTATTCCTGGAATAAATCCTTTTTCTTATTTAATTTATACTACTGATTTTCATGAACAACAAACAAATTTTAAACTTATCAAAAAACTTTCATTTAATTCACATTCTAACCTTCTCATCGAAACTACCCTTGAAAAGAATTCCCTTCAAGCCAAATTGTTTGAAGAAGCATTGATAATCGCACAGAATTATGCATTTTTTTCCAAATGGGAATATAAAATTCCCTTTATAAAAGAATCGGAATCTATAATGGAAATCACAATTCTTCTTGCTGAAAGTTATTATCGAGGCAGAGGATACGGATTTCAAATAAAATATGATAAAAGGACACATAAAATAATAGATAAATCTGAAGGATTTAACTTACACGCAAAAAATCCTTTAACATAAGTTAAAAATTGATTTAAATTAGTGTGTATAATCAATAAAATTAAAAAAAAAAATTAATAATTTAGTTTATGTATTGAAAGCCCAACCTGACCACTCTGGTAATAAGTAAGCTCCTGTCCACATTGAAGGTGGATAAATCCAAGTAGTAGCACCAGTAGGAGAAGGTACTACTACTTTCTTTCCCGTTCCAGGGGTATCACCTGGTTGCCACTGAACGAATAATGTATACCCATAAGGATAACCCTCATACTGATCATGACTTGGAGTAAATGCTAATCGACCACTCACACCTTCATAATAGTTTGCCTTGTCATAACCTTCCAAATAATCAATAATATCATCGGCTGCAAATGATTGAGTTTCATTAATTGCTTGAGCATACAAATTCACTGCATCATAAGCTCCAACTCCCGTATAAAGTGGATCAAATCCATATTCAGCAGCATAAGCATTCCAGAAGTCAACTGTATAAGCTGTTTTAGATATATTATAAACAGCTTGTAAAACAGTTTCATATAAGCAGTCTCCATTAGTATCGTCCCAGAACGTATCTAATTGAGATTGGACATCAATACCGCTAATTACAAATCCCGGTTGTTTTCTAGCATAGGAATCCATCATCAAGATGCCCCCTTGAGCCGAGATGATCGGGATAAGAATTTGAGTACCATTAAGATCAATATCATCAATATAATCGTCCATATTCAACTGATTAACTGTAGTAGGATATCCTACACTAGCTACTACTTGGGCACCGAGGGCAGAACCGTAATACGGTATTCCTGCTTTAAGGCCAGCTACTGTTGGTTTTGTCCAATCTAAATCTTCGTAGAGGAGTCCGAACTTATTTACACCATTCATGGCAGCAAAAGTTAAAAGATAGTGAAATATCTCTGCTCCTAATGAAGTTGAATTGATGGGCATAATTCTAAAGAAATACTTGTATCTAGGGTAATTATCAAGAACATTTTGACAGAATGAATCTGTGGCAGCTCCAACACTAATAAATGGAATTTGAGCATTTAAAATCGTCTCTAAGTATACGTCTAAGGATTCTGTTCTAAACCCTCCCAAAAGGAATTGAACACGCTTATAACTAATGATTCGTTCAGCAGCGGCAACCCCTTTAGTAGTGTCTAAGTTTGGATTAGATTCATCCGTATCTTCCGCTGTAATTCCAATAAAATAATCCTTGCCTCCTACATTGATGCCCCCATCCAAGTTAATATGCTTAGCAGCTAATCTTGCTGCTTTTAATTCGGCGTCTCCTTGTATATCATAAAGTCCGCTGATAACACCCATTCTTATAATTTGGTCTTCAGGAATATCTTGATCCTCTAATCCAGGTACATCTTTAGCTCCCCACGAATAGGGTGCAACAAAAACCCAGACGGTTATACCAATGCCCACTCCAATAACAGCAATCAATACGATAGCTAGAATTCTTTTTGTTAATTGTTCCATTTTAGTTCGTCACTTTTATATATAAATTAAGATTAACAAGTTAATTTCGGTTAAAGATGTATTTAAAGATTATACTTTTTTGATGAATAAAATGGATTTATGATCATATTTTTAACTATAAATTAAATTTTAAAAAAAAAAAACACCAAGTTGCCGTAAAATTAATATAGTTTTTTATATAATGAAAACAAAATAAAAGAATAAAATAAAAACAAAATTATTTAGTAATTAATTCCTAAAGAGATAATTTGTTCTAGGTGAACGTAAATTTGATTGAAGAATTGTTAAGTTTTATAATAAGTGGAGCAATACAAGGATCCATTTATTCCTTACTAGCTTTAGGTTTTTCTTTAGTTTATGGAGTTGGAGGGATTTTAAATCAAGCTCACGGAGCATTCTATGTTATAGCTACATACTTAATGTACGTTTTTATTAAAGATGTTGCGGGATTAGGATTTATTTTAGGAATAATTTTTGGATTGGGTATTACCACAATAATAGGAGGGTTAATGTATTTACTACTTATTAAACCCTTAAAAGAAAGTCATGTTGGTGTAGTTATAGTTACTTTTGCATTTGCTTTTTTCATAGAACAAATTGTTGGAATTCTTGTAGATAAAATTTATCATAAAATTCCTGATTATTTTTTATATTTTGGAGTAGATCCTGAATATTTTACTGTATTGGGGGTAGATATCCAATATCAATCTCTTATAATCATAATAGTAGCGATAGTGCTAGTGGTTTTGACCACAATATTCATCAAAAAATCAAAATTAGGAAAGTCTATACGTGCTGTAGCTCAAGATTCAGAAGCAGCAGAGTTAATGGGTATTAATGTTGATAAAATTCTTGCTTATACCTTGATGATCTCTGCATTTTTAGCTGGAGTAGCAGCAATTATAAATGGTCCTCTTGGGACTGTTGCTCCTCATATTGGATGGCCCATATTAATTAATTCGTTTGCAATAGTAGTACTTGGCGGTTTAGGAAGTTTACCTGGAAGTGTAATTGGTGCCTTTATTCTTGCTTTTGCAAGTAAATTTACTGATAGTTTTATAGATCCTATCTTTGGAGCTTTAATCCCTATTGTTGTAATCGTAGTGATGTTGGTAATAAGACCAAGAGGGCTTTTTGGAAAAAAGGAAATAAAATAACTAATTATTAAAAGAGGATGTGAAAATGCTGCAAAATCAAAATAAAAGAAATTATTTGGTTGATTTTAAATTATATTTCAAATCTTGGATTACTACCTTTAGAGGAAAAGTGACCTTAGTTTGTTTGATTGGTCTATTTATAATTCCATTTATTACAACTAATACATATATTTTAGGAATTTTTTATACTTTTATGATATATACGATTTTTGCTGCATCTTGGGATTTTCTGGCGGGTTATGTTGGACAAGTGAGCTTTGGGCATGCCATTTTTTTAGGTGTAGCAGCTTATGTAACTGCCTATACTACGAGATTTATTCCCTTGGCATTCTGGGATTTTTCTACTTCACAATGGGTCATAATTGGTCCAATGCCATGGTGGATTACATTATTACTAGGTGCTTTCATCGCTGTATTATTTGGATTGATTGTAGGC
Source organism: uncultured archaeon (assembly GCA_964447495.1). Lineage (GTDB taxonomy): Archaea > Asgardarchaeota > Lokiarchaeia > Sigyniarchaeales > SOKP01 > SOKP01. The sequence goes on along the minus strand of CAYUTF010000001.1, from coordinate 133,580 downwards.
ATACCCTCTTTACGATTAAAAGGACCATATTTAGCTTTAGGAACTCTCGCAATGAGTTTAATTCTATATGAGATTTTTAAAATGTCTAGTTTAGGAACTCTATGGAGTAACCTATTTCCTGGAACAGTATTATTTGGAACTAACGGAATAGGACAAGTGCCTCCTATATCTCAAGATCCAATAATACAATACATTATTATATTTCTTATAATGTGTACTGCAATGGCATTTTTAACTCATCTTGTCAAATCAAATACTGGTACGATATTTAAAGCAATAAGGGATGATGAGACGGGTACAAAAGCCTCTGGGATCAATACTACTAAATATAAAATTATTGCATTTATGATAAGTGGATTTATAGCTGGAATCGCAGGGAGTTTGTGGTCCTTGCGTATTAGTGGCGTTAATCCCGGTATTTTCCAACCAATCTATTCATTTTATGGCATTATAATGGCTGCAATTGGTGGAATTGCAACGATCTCAGGATCAGCACTTGGAGCATTCATTTTTGTGTTTTTAGGAGAGTTTCTAAGACTTTTAGGGGACAATCCGAATATTACGGGAGCAATTGGAGGTTTTGTTGAACCAATCTTTGTTTTTTCAATCATTTTAATCTTAATAATCCGATTTGCAGAACATGGAATATTACAACCAGCTTTAGAACGATTACAAAATGTATGGGATCTTGTACTAGGAAGATAAATAAAAATAAAGGAATGTGTAAAAAAATTGGGAATCATATTAGAGGTAAAAAATTTAACAAAAAAATTTAGTGGTTTAACCGCCGTTAACGATTTTAGTTTTGAAATTCATAGAGGAGAGTTTGTTGGCTTAATCGGACCAAATGGTGCGGGAAAGACAACAGTATTTAATTGTATCTCTGGTATTGAAAAACCAACATCTGGAAAGATCAGATTTGATGGACGCGATATTACTGGAATGAAACCTCACAAAATTGTTAATTTCGGTTTAGTCAGAACTTTTCAGTTGGTAAGATCATTCAAGTACATGAGTTTACTTGATAATATTAATGTTTCTTGCTTATCACCCAGAGGAAAAAAAATAGCTAAAGAATATGGTATTGATGCATATTCTAGCACCATCTTAGCCTCTGTAGGGCTTGTAGATAAGGCAAGACTCCCCCCCGTAATTTTACCGCATGGAGATCTAAGAAAACTGCAAATTGGGAAAGCATTGGGAACTAATCCCAAATTATTGCTTCTTGATGAGCCTTTTAGTGGATTATCGCATGAAGAAGCGGATGTAATTACAGATTTAATAAAAAGTCTTTATTCTGATGGAGTAACTGTGTTTGTTACGGGCCATGTTTTGCGTGAATTGATGCATCTTGTGCCAAGAGTAATCGCAATGCATCAAGGGAAATTTATTGCTGATGGTCCTCCAGAAGAGGTTGCAAATAATAAAATTGTTTTAGAAGCATATTTAGGAAGAGGTGGAACATTTGCTTGAAATGAAAAAAATTTATCACTATTATGAAAAAGCAAAAGCACTAGAAGAGATAAATTTAAAAGTAGAAGAGGGAAATCTTGATGCTGTAATCGGTCCAAATGGTGCGGGAAAATCTACCCTTTTAAGAGTAATATCTGGTTTAGAAGAACCAGATCGGGGAAAAGTGATTTTTTTAGGAGAACGAATTGATGGATTAAAAGCGCATAAAATTGCGAAAAAAGGAATTGCTCATTGTCCAGAACGGCGAAGACTATTTTATGATATGACTGTAATGGAAAACCTTGATATGGGAGCTTTTTCTCTTAAGGATAAGAACAAATTTAATGAAATATTAAATTTTGTTTTTGAAATCTTCCCTCGCCTTAAAGAAAGAAGAAAACAACGAGCAGGAACTCTTAGTGGAGGTGAACAGCAAATGCTCGCTATAGCAAGAGCTTTATTAGCTAACCCTAAATTACTCTTACTTGATGAACCATCACTAGGTTTAGCTCCTAAACTTAAAGATTCCATCTTTACAGCAATTAATAAAATTAAGCGTGAAGGTACTACAACATTATTAGTGGAACAAGACGCGGTCCTTGCTATGAATGTAGCTGATAACATTCATGTACTCGAAGAAGGTAAGATTGAAATGAGGGGCACGAAAGAACAACTTGAGAAAGAACCACGAATAAAAAAAGTCTATTTAGGAATATAAGGTGATATAAAATGTCTGCTTCTTTAGAACAATTATTAAGAGATGCAAGAATTGATTTGGTATTATCGAGAATTGAAAAAGATACTTCTATCATTAATGAAGTAATAACTCAAGTAGATAATGAAATTAGATCCATACGGTTTAACTCCATTTATGTACTTGGAGAATTAGGAGAAAAAGCTGGACGTGACGCAGTATCAAAAATTTCTAAATATCTTCATGATGAAGATTGGAGTATTCGACGTGAAGCTGCAAGATCTCTTGGTAAAATTGGACCTATTGCATCTGAAGCCATTCCAACACTAGCCGACCTTACAGAAGATAAGGAAATAAGCATTCGTACCGCTGTTGTTACCTCTTTAGGCAAAATTTGTGCTGCTACTAAGGAATGTATTGAAATTTTAAAAAACGGTTTAAAGGATGGAGAGGAAGAAGTTCGAAAGGAATCAGCAAAATCTTTAGGTTTATTAGGTCCTGATGCCTATGAAGTAATTCCTGACTTAGCAAAAAGTATGAGAGATCCCAACTGGACTGTAAGAACAGCCTCAGCTGAAGCTATAAGTGGAATAGGAAAAAATACTATAAAAGCAATACCTACTCTAATTAATGCTCTTAATGATGATGATTGGAGAGTTCGAAATAGAGTAATTAATACATTATCAGAAATTGGAGAACCAACGATTCCTTATTTACTTGATATTCTTGAACATAAAGAGAGAGTTGTAAGAGAAGGAGCAATTGAAACTTTAGGCGAATTGAGGGTGTCAAATCCAGAAATTATAGAAAAAATGGCCAAATTACTCCGTGATAAAAAAGAAACTGTAAGAGGCAAAACAGCTGATGCCCTTCGAAATATTGGCGAACCCAGTATTCCATTCATTATAAAGGCTTATGATAAAACACACATTCCTCTTAATATTAAAACTTCTTTTAGCTTTTTCATTTATTTAATCATTCTAGCTATAAGTTTATTATTCACCCTATATCCTCCATCACTAATTTTTATACTCGATATTTTAAATTTGTGGTTTATATATGACTTAATATATTCTATTTGTGTAATTTATATCATATTGTATTGTATATTTAGCATTATTGATATCGTAAAATTTAGTCTTGGAGATTATTTATGGTTTCATAAGCTATTAGATCTAGGTAACAAACATAAAGTTTTGTTGATATCTTCCATAGGGGGAATTGGCATAAGTAAAGAAGAACCAATAAATTTCGTAATTAAACAACTGAAAAGTAAAAAAAAATATATAAGACTAGAAGCCGCAAGAACTTTAGGAAAAATAGGAATTAACTCTAAAGAAGCTCTTAAAGCTTTGGAAGTGACTTTAAAAGACTCTAAAGCTAATGTAAGACGAGAGACAGCACTCTCTCTTGGAAAGCTCGGTCCATTTGCCATCGATGCAATTCCCTCTCTAATTGGGGTTTTATCCGATAAGAATAAAGATGTAAGATGGAGAGCAACAGAAGCATTAGGTAAAATTAATGTGGATACTAATGAAGTAATAACTGCATTACAAGGTATGATTCATGATGAATGCGATTATGTATGTGAAGCAGCTGATTTAGCTATTGATAATATAAAAGAAAACACATAAAATTACGATATAATTTCTTTTTATATTATTTTATTTAAAATAAAATTAATAAGACACTATTCTTTAATATTAAAAATAATACTAAAAGGAGTGAAAATAATTTGAGTGAAGATGCCTATAAAACAAAGCCTTGGCTAAAGAATTATGATAAAGGTGTACCAGCGCATATAGATTACCCAGAAATCAATATTTATGAATTTTTGGTGAATTCTGCAAAAAATTTTGGTGGTCGTACAGCACTTTGGTTTTTGAAAAATAAAATTTCTTATAAAAAGTTGGATGATATCACTGATAGATTAGCAACAGCATTAGTAGACCTTGGAGTTAAAAAAGGAGATGTTGTTGCGATAATGATTCCAAATTTTCCGCAATTTATAATGAGTTATTATGGAATATTAAAAGCAGGTGCCATTGTCACTGCTTGTAGCGTACTCCATACAGAACATGAGTTAGCATACCAATTAAATGATTCAGGAGCAGAAATAATAATAGCATGGGATAACCAAGTCGAAAAAATAAATAATATTCGAGATAGAACTCGACTAAGACATGTAATCATCACAAATGTATTCGATTATTCACCAATGGCTCCAAGAAATCCTCCAGAAATATCTGGTACTCTGCAATTTTTAAACCTTATAACTAATACAAAACCAAATCCTCCTAAGTTTGAAACTCATCCAAAAGAAGATATTGCTTGTCTTCAATATACTGGTGGGACTACAGGCTTACCTAAAGGAGCAATGCTTACTCATTATAATCTTGTTTCAAATTGCGTTGCTGTTGTTGCTTGGGGTACTGATGAACTTAGAAGAGGAAAAGAGACAATTCTGACAAACTTACCACTTTTCCATATTTATGGACAAACAGTATGCATGAATATGCATGTATATATTGGTTCTACTATTGCGCTTAATCCGGATCCTCGTGATCAAAAATCATTATTCGAGATGATCAAATCAACAAGTCCAACTATGTTTCCTGGTGTGCCTACAATGTATATGCGATTATTAGAAAGGGATGATCTCGAAGATTATGCAAAAGATATGAGATCTATAAGAATTTGCAATACAGGAGCAGCTCCAATGCCACCAGAGGTACTTAAAGATTTTGAGGAAAGAACAGGAAGTAAAATTCTTGAAGGGTATGGTATGACTGAATCATCTCCAGTAACACACACTAATCCATTTAAAGGAGAGCGAAAAATTGGATCAGTAGGCATGCCTATTCCAGATACAGAAGTAAAAATTGTTGATATTGAAGATTATACTAAAATTATGCCATTAGGAGAATCAGGAGAAATAATGATAAAAGGTCCTCAAGTTATGAAAGGATACTGGAATAAACCCGAAGAAACTGATAATCAGATAAAGGATCGTTGGCTATTAACAGGTGATATCGCTAAGATGGACGATGATGGCTATTTCTACATAGTAGATAGAAAGAAAGATATGATAAATGTAAGTGGGTTTAAAGTATATCCCAGAGAACTTGAAGATGTCTTATTTGAAAATGAAGCTATAGAAAATGCAGCAGTTATAGGTGTTCCAGATCCTAATCTACCTGGCAGTGAAAAAGTGAAAGCATACATAGTCCTTAAGGATGGTTTTAAAGAATCAGATGAGATGATAGCAGAGATAAAAGAGTTTTGTAGAAAAGTTGTTGCGCCCTATAAAATACCAAAATTTATTGAATTCAGAAAAGAACTTCCTGAAACTCTCGTAGGGAAAGTTTTAAGAAAAGATTTAAAAGAAATAGAAGCAAGAAGGCGGGGAGAGGAAGTCTAAGCTCTTCATATCTTTATTTTCTGCTTATTTTTTAATATATATTTCATTATTTTCATTTTTTATGACAATCTTTTTCTTTTGCTAGCGAATAATTCATTATGATAAGATATGAATGAAGAAGAAATCATAAATAATATTAGAAGATTTGTCCAAAATTCAACTGATTCTAATAAAATTCATGGTTTTGGGCATACAGAAAGAGTTTATAATATGTGTATATATATTGGTCATAAATTGCAAGCAAATTTATTTCTTCTTAGAATAGCTGCGTTATTGCATGATACTGGTCGATACACTGAGAATTTTAACCAAAAAAATAAAAATCATGCTGAGGTTTCCGCAGAGATAGCTTTGAAGTATATAAATACATCTAATTTTCCCTTTCAAAAAAGTGACATTGAAAACATATATCATAGCATTCAATCGCATTCATTTTCAAATAAAATTACACCAAAAACACTTGAAGCCAAAATTCTTTCAGATGCAGATAAATTAGATGCCCTTGGTGCTATTGGATTATACAGAACCATTGGATTTACCATAAAAAATAATGGTAATCTCCATGATGTTATTAATCATCTCGAAAATAAAATTTTCAAATTAAGAGAAATGCTTTTTCTTGATATTTCAAAAAAAATCGCTCAAAAAAGACTTGAAATTTTAAATTTATTTTATAAAGAGATTAAGAGTGAAATCTAGCAGTTATTCAAATTAGATAACTAAAACTTATTTTTAAAAAAAAATAATTTTTTTAACTACGATTTGTTCATTTTCATAAAGTATGAAAAATTTATAAATTTATATTAAATTTAATCTAAAGAGTCAGAATGATCGAAAATGACACATTTTAAAGCCTACCCTTTTACTGCTATAGTAGAACAAAACCTTATGAAACTTGCATTGATTTTAAACGCAATTAATCCAAAAATTGGTGGCGTTCTAATTAAGGGAACAAAAGGAACTGCGAAATCAACTGCTGTTAGAGCACTAGCTGATCTACTCCCCGAAATTGAAATAATTAAGGATTGTCCTTTCAATTGCAACCCTCACAATCTTAAGGAGTCATGTCATTCTTGTCAACATAAAATAATTGACAATAAATTAACTGATAATGATATAGAAAAGCGAAAAATGCGTGTTATTAATTTACCCATAAATGCTACTGAGGATAGAGTCGTCGGAACAATTGATATCAAGAAAGCTTTAGAAGAAGGCTTGAAGGCATTAGAACCAGGAATTTTAGCTGAGGCAAATAGAAATATTCTTTATATAGATGAAGTAAATCTCCTAGCTGATAATGTAGCAGATGTTTTACTAGATAGTGCTGCGATGGGGATAAATATTATTGAACGGGAGGGAATTAGTGTCCATCACCCATCTAATTTTATCTTAGTAGGAACAATGAATCCAGAAGAGGGAAATTTACGGCCTCAACTTTTAGACAGGTTTGGATTAAGCATGGAAGCAAAACCTATTTTAAATATAGATAAACGAGTCCAGATTATTAAATATGCAGAGCAGTATCATAACGATCCTCATGAATTTTATGATAAGTTTGAGAATAGCCAAAAAGAATTGAGCTCTAGAATTATAAATGCTCGTAAAATCTTGGATAAGGTTCAAATTACTGAAGAACAATTAAAAAGGATTGCTCAACTATCAGTTCAATTAGATATTGACAGTCATAGAGCAGATATTACAATTAATTTAACAGCAAAAACTATTGCCGCTTTTAATGGGAGGATTACAGTATGGGATGAAGATATTAAAATTGCTACTAAATTGGCTTTAGCTCACCGCTTAAGAAAACTTCCCTTTGAGGAAAATACAATAAATGAAGATGAGATTGATAAATTTTTTGATGAACAACTAAAAATCGAGGAAGAAACTAATATACAGTATGATTCTGATGAAGGAGATGAAAAGGAAATCATAAATATTAAAGAAAGAGTATTTGGAATTAATCGAAGCATAAGAACAGATGATGTATTGGAAAAAAAAAGAATTAAAAAGAATATGAACACTTCTGGTCAACGATTATTACATCCCACTCAAGATAAAAAGGGTAAATATATTAGTGGACAGAAGCCAAAAAATTTCAATTTTAAAACATCAACAGATATTGCCGTTCTTCAGACCATTAATGCTGCGGCATTAGAATCTGAAAATAAAGAAATTATTAAAAATGGTGGAAAAATAAAGGTAAAAGATGACCATATCCATATTAAAAATAGAAGCGGAAAATCAAGTTATTTGATTATCTTTTGTGTAGATGCTTCAGGTTCAATGGGTGCAAATGAAAGGATGGAAACAGTTAAAGGCGTAATTTTTTCACTCCTTCAATCTAATTATGTCTATAGAGATAAGGTCTCATTAGTAGTTTTTCGAGGAGAAACTGCCGAAATTATCTTGCCTCCCACTAAAAGTACTGATTTAGCTTATAAATTATTAAAGGAAATCCCAACAGGTGGTACAACGCCTTTAGTAACAGGTTTGAGTAAAGCTTTAAATATTGCTCTCGAAGAGAAACGAAAGAATACTGGATATATCCCAATGATTACACTTATAACTGATGCGCGGGGAAATGTCTTTTTTAAGGATCCAATCGATGATATACTAAATATTGGAAAAGAAATTAAAAAAAATAAGATAGATATGATAATTATTGATACTGAAACTACGGATATAAAACTAGAAATGAATAAAAAGCTTGCAGAGTCATCAAATGCATTATATTATCATATCGATAGCATGAATAAAGAAAGTGTGAGCAGAATATTAGCAAATGAAGGAATTATGAATACAAAAACATGAATAATAATTATGAGTGCTAGTGATATTAAATCAAAAACGTTGCCCCAAATAACCTTAATTACAGCTTCTGTTTTTTTAAAATGGCTAACCGAGGCAATTGATGATATTTATAGACAATTAGGCAAGATTTTTGAGTTTAAAATCTATTTTCTTAAAGATCTAGACTCAGGAAGGATATCAGAGAAGGAATTAATTAATATCATCTATAAATCGAATATTATGCTCCTTGATATTCGTGGAAATACCCCCACAGTCGAAGTTTTGGTAAACACATACAAAACAATTGAAGAAGAAACTCCTGATTTATTTGAAAGAATCCAAATCATCGCTCTTGTAGGTGGAAATAGTGAGATAAGAGGACTAACTAAAATGGGGTCATTTCAAGCACGCAAAATTCCATCTCCAAGCACTAAAGGATATTCCATTGATGAAGTCCCTGATTTAACTAATGCTGTAAGATTTGGTCAGAGAATGACCAATTTCTTGAAATTCTTAGGTAAAGTATTTCCGGTAAAAACACTTAAACATGCCCGATCCTGGGTTATGATGATGGATTATTGGGTACATGGATTAGGTGGTATTGCCGCTAATCATAAAAATATGCTTCTTTTCCTTTTAAAAAACTATCTTGGGCATAAAAGTATTCAAGTTGAGAAACCAAAAAAAATTCCTCCATATGGGATCTTTGATCCATTATTAAATGAATACTTTCAATCTTCTGAAGAGTATTTTCAAAAGAAAAAATTTAACCCTACCAAACAAACCATAGGAATTTTTTACTACGGTGGTTTATATTTTGAACAATCTCTCCCCATTGTTGAGCAATTTATCGATAATCTTTCAGAATTTAATATTCTTCCCGTTTTTTCTGATGTATTAACCAACGTGGAAGCTTATGAAACTTTATTCTTCCAAGACGGAAAAAATTTAGTTAGTGCTATCATTAACCTTCAGTATTTTCAATTAAATGGTGGACCTTTTGGCGGAGATAGTTCGAAAACTTTAAATTTATTTAAAAAAATGGACGTACCTCAATTTAATCCAATTATTCAGTATGATATGTCTTTTGAAGAATACTCCAAATCAAAGGAAGGAATTATACCAATTAATCAGTTAATAGCAATTGTTATGCCTGAATTAGACGGCAGATTGGAGATGACAACTGTAGGATTGCTTGAAGATTTAGGATTTTCAGATCAAGTTAACTCTAATATTTTAGAAGTAAAGCCATTAAAAGAAAATTTAGCAGCCTATTGCCTAAGAATTAAAAAGTGGTTGGCACTAAGACTAAAAAAAAATGGGGATAAAAAAATAGCGATAATTGTGTATAATTACCCTCCAGGGGAAGATAAAATCGGAAATGCAGCATATTTGGATGTTTCAGAATCCATAAAGAAACTCATAACAAAAATGATTGACGAAGGATATCATATAGAAGATTTTTCGAATGATAGCAACTTAATGGATTTATTTATAAATTTTGGTATAGTAAATCTACCAAAATATACTGATATTAAGGATTATAAAGGGATAAAATTAGATCTTCAACTCTATAATCAATTCTTTAAAACTTTTTCTTTAGAAAAACAAAGCGAGATTATTCAATATTGGGGTAAACCACCGGGAGATATAATGACGATTAACTCGCATATTAAATTACCTATAATTCAATTTGGCAATGTATATCTCTGCGTTCAGCCATCAAGAAGTAAAGTGGCAGGTGATAGTAATGAATATCATAATAAGAATTTACCACCTCATCATCAATATTTGGCTTTCTATTATTATCTTGAAAAGATTTTAAAAATAGATGCATTAGTCCATGTGGGTACACATGGAACTGAGGAATTTCTCCCTGGGAAAGAATGTGCTGGTTGGATTGATGATTATAATTTAAAGTTACTGGGGTCACTCCCAAATATATATTATTACCATATAACAAACACAAGTGAGTCTGCTATAGCAAAGAGAAGAGGTAACGCATTGATTATAAACCATGCAGGACCTACCTTCCAAGAGTCAGGATTATACGATGAATTCGATAAATTAGAAGAATTAATATCGGAATTTCAGAAGATTGTTCCTTCTTCAGACTCTTATTTATTACCCGATCAAAAAGATACAAGAATCAATGATTTGACCCAAGAAGTTAGAGAATTAGCTAATTCCATGAATCTTGATTATAATACTATTTCAGAATTAGAAGATAAACTCTATCGATACAAAGAAAGCATAATACCTATGGGCTTACATACTTTAGGAATTCAATACACACTTCAACAAAAACTGAATCTTATAAAAAATATCATAATTCACTCTTCAGAAAAACCTTCATATATAGAGGATTTTTTATTCTATTTTAGGATAGATAATGGATCTATAAATATGGAAAAACTAGAAAGCTTTTTGAAAGATTACTATGAACTATATTCCTTGAAAACTCCATTAGGAGATATTAATCAAAATTTAATAACCCTTTATGATATTGCCGATGGTTTAATTGAACTTGTTACTTTCTGGATACAAGATTTAACAAATAAAATCGATGAAACTTTAGAATTAGACAATCTTATCCATGCATTAGAAGGGGGTTATATTGAACCCGGATTAGGAGGAGATCCTATCCGTTCTCCACATATTTATCCAACAGGGAAAAATTCCTATGGGTTTGATCCCCGACTTATCCCTAATTCTACCGCACTAAAACGTGGAGATCTAATCGCAGAAAAGTTAATCCAAGAATATAAGAATAGTCACAATAGCTGGCCCGAGACAGTAAGCGTAGTTCTATGGGCGTTTGAAACTATGAAAACTGGAGGAGAAACTATTGGTCAAATTTTTAATTATTTAGGAGTTAAACCTGTTAAAAATAAATCTATTTGGACTACTGAGTTAGAGGTTATACCATTAGAAGAAATGACCCATCCTAGAATCAATGTTATAATTACTATATGTGGAATCTTTCGGGATACATTTCCTTATCATTTAGAATTAATTAATAAAGCAATTGAATTAGTAGCAGATTTAGATGAAAGTCTTGAACATAACTATGTGAAAAAATCAATTTTAACATTGAAAAATAAAGGATTAGAGAATGCTGATGCACGTGTATTTGGACCACCTCCCGGGAAATATAATACAAATTTAACAGAGATTATATCTGCTGGAAAGTGGGATGAGGAGAATGAATTAGCAAAGGATTATCTTAGAAATATGAGTTTTGCTTATATGAAAAACCAAAAAGTAAAGCAATTAGTAGAGAATTTTTCCCAAAATATAAATGAAATTGAAATTATGAGCCAAATTCGGGATTCTAGTGAATATTCAATAACAGATTTAGACCACTATTATGAATTTACTGGTGGACTAGCGCGTACCTATAAAGAAATAAGTGGAAAGGAGGCAAATATATATATTGCAGATTCTTCTAGTAAAGAGATAAAAGTAAACACACTACAAGAAAGTATCAGAGAAGGGGCAATTACACGTTCTTTAAATCCTAAATGGATCAAGAGTCTACTCGAACATAAATATCATGGTGGTCAAAAAATAGCTGAACGCGTAGAGAATCTTCTTGGCTTATCTGCTACAACACATAAAGTAGATAACTGGATTTGGGACAAAGCTTATGATCAATATATTCATAATGAAGAATTGAGAGAAAAGTTAGAAGAGAATAACCGTTTTGCAATGATGGATATAATTAAAAATATGCTTCAAGCGAATAATAGAGGCTACTGGGATGCAGATGATAATCAAATTAACAATTTGAAAAAACTCTATCTTGAACTAGAAAATTGGGTAGAATTAAAATATTAAGACGCTCAAATTGATTATTTAATTATTCCATCAAATGATGGAATTTCTCAGCATTAAGAATCGTATCCATTAGTATTTGGAAATTTTCATGGGCACCAAAAATTAAAAATATTTTATTCTTAAGTGGAATTACTGCTTGATGTCCAACATTCCACCAACTTTTTTTAAATTTCAATTTAATATATACTTCTGCTCCTGGATACTCTCCGAATTTAGTATCATCTAACTTGACATCTTGAAAACCAGGTATTTTATCCCTTCGAATTTCATATTCGGTTTTTGTTTTAAACATTTCTACGGCCTCTTGTACGATTTTAGTGTCATCTTCAATATTCTTATTATAAAAAAAGATAATTAGCCCACTATCTTTTGGTATACCTTTGCTCCCTTTAAGTTCATAATCAAGAACCAAATATTCAAGTGATTCTATATGCTCAACTACTTCTGATTTGATTTTCCATCCTTTTTCCACAAGCGGTTTTAAGTATTTATAGCCTCCAACATGAATGGTATTAATTGTAAGTTTTTTAGCCCCTTGATATTTTAGGTCCAATTTGTCTCTAATTTTTAAACTAATATCCTTTGAATTCCTTAAATTGTCTTCTCTTTCTTTTATTATGTTTCCTAGCATTTCCATTGGAGGGTTAGCGATATATTTTATTCTTTTCGGGGAATCTGAAATCTCTTCGGAATATACCCACTTTTTCTGATTTAATCGTTCCATAACTGCATATATAGTAGTTCGCCCGATTTCTAATTCATCTTTAATTCGTCCTACAATTTCACCTCTCTTGCCTCGCTTTAATAGAGAGAAGTAAACCTTAGCTTCTTCTTCAGATAGTCCAAAGTTCAGTAAATTTCGGATAAATTCTTCGGATCTGTCTTCTTCAGTATCGTTAAAATCATTTTCCATTAATTTATATAATTCATTCTTCATTAATATACAATCTCAGTTGTCATATCTTCTTGACAACTTCCATATCCTTAAATATGAATCTTATCTTTCTTAGTTTAGATATTAAGATGATTTAAAATTATAAAGATATGTGATGTTATGAATAATAATATAGTTCCATTTAGGTTGGATAGCATTGTGGGTAATGTAAATAACTTAGAAGTTGCCTTGAAAAGAATATATGAACTTTTAAAATTAAAACCCTTCGTTAGGTTTGAGCTTTTAGTATCCAAATCAATTGTTATCCCTGTAGTATTAATTAACTGTGGAAAATACACCATTGAATTATTGGAATTTTCAGATATAGAAATTCCAAGTGGAATAAGTTGCATAGATAAAGTGATATTTGAGAGTCCTTATGATGATTTTGGGTCCTTTGAGCTTTCAACAAATCTTAAAATAGAAATACGTAAAAATTCGGAAATTAAAAAACCAAAAATTATAGAACTCAAACTAAAGTCTATTAATATCGAAATAGATAGAGATTTTTTAATAAATCAATGTGGTTTCAACTCAAATAACCATGAAGATATATTAGAATTCTCCGGTATCCGATTTGTTTTGAAAAATACACAGCATAGGCTCTTAGAAAATCAAATTGTGAAAAGTCTCCGAGACACAGCTCATAACGTTGCAGGTTGGCATCGAATTAGTCTAGCATGTATTGATGTCGAAGTGGCTACAAATCACCTTTTAGAAGGAGGAGCCAAATTACTGGAAGCGCCATATAAAGTATTACCCGGTTTGAGAGAATCTATGGTCGTTTTACCTTCAGGACTTGTTATGCAACCAATGATTCAACAATTATGGAAGATGATTCCTATAATGTTGATGAAGGGTCTAATTGCTAAGTTTACATCCCATTATATGCGATTTTACGTCACGGAGGTAAAGTTAAAATGAAAATAACTATGAAGAAAATACCACCTAGAATCCCAGAGGGAGAATCTATTGACGATCATGAAGAAATGTCAATGGAAGAGCTTAACCGACAATTTAAAAAGCGAATGAGAGAATATAAACATTTTGCGAAATATATTCTAAATGATTTAGATCTTAAAGATAGAGCAAAAGTATTAGAAATCGGGCCAGGTCCAGCTTGGATTAGCATCATATTAGTTAAAGAAAATCCAACTATTCATTTAACTGGTTTAGAGATATCTAATGATATGATAAGAGTGGCAAAACAGAATATAAATAATGAAAAAGTGCAAAATAATATTACTTTTGTTAATGGTAATGCTAATAATATGCATATGTTTGAAGATAATTCGTTTGATGCCGTTATTTCTCATGATAGTCTCCATCACTGGGAAGAGCCCATTCAAATTTTAAATGAAATTGCCAGAGTTTTGAAAGAAAAGGGAGTCTTTTGTATAGGTGATGGAAGACGAGATATAGGTTTAGGAGCTAAAATTATTTTTAACCTAGCCAAACCGTTCATATCCAATATTATGAGCTATTACTGGAAAAGTTCAATTATGGCAAGTTATACTCCTAATGAAGTTAAGCATATAGTTGATCAAACTGATTTAAAAGGTAATTACGTAATCAATGCTGATTTATTTGATATTACGATTCATAATAAGTAATAAAAAATGTGATTGAATGCCTCAACTTGTTAAAGGTGGAAAATATATATTTGGATGGTCAGCGGTTAGTAATAAGGGAGTGATAAACATTCCCGATGAAGCATTTTTAGAATATGCTTTCAATTATGATGATAAGGGCATATTAATGTCAGGTAGTAAGCGTTCAGGTGGATTTGGGTTAAGTTCTGAACGTCTTTTAAAAAATACCCCTATAGAAAAAATGCTAATTAATTACCCAGATGTATTAAATTATCAGCTCACTGAGGGTGAGATAAAACAAATAAATAAAAGAATATTTTCTTGGGTAGGAATAAACCAAAATAGATCAATTAAATTATCAGAGTCTTTATTAAAAGTTTTCAATTTTAAGATTAATACTAAATTGTTAGTTGGAAGGGGTAGTGGGATAGCTCTTGGATTTATTGCTAAAGGGCCAATTTATGAGGAAGCAAAAAAGCATCCTGAAATTCCTCTTTACTAATTATTTTATTTTTAAAATTGCACTCAATAAAATCAGGCAAATCTTTTCACAAACGTCTCTGCTAATTTTCTCGTTTTGGGGCTTGAGCTATTTAATTGATCCTTCACAAAATTTAAAATTTTTTCCTTTTGTTTAATTTCAGTATAGAATTCCATG
This sequence comes from uncultured archaeon, assembly GCA_964447495.1. Taxonomy (GTDB): domain Archaea; phylum Asgardarchaeota; class Lokiarchaeia; order Sigyniarchaeales; family SOKP01; genus SOKP01. The sequence goes on along the minus strand of CAYUTF010000001.1, from coordinate 118,196 downwards.
AATGCTTCGATTACCGATGCTTTTATTAAATCTTTTCGACCTGACTCGTGATGTGTTTTATCAATATTCAATAATACCTCTACTAGCTTCTCTCTAAATTTTGGTTTAAATTTAGCAATCTTTCCTAAATTCAAAGCTATATGCGCTGCTGTCATTACACTTTTAGAATCAATCAATTCACAATATAGCTCGAAGATATCATTAAATTTGTTCTTGGTATCTGATTTAGTTAAATTGGCAAGAATTTGAATTCCAATTACTTTTTGAAAATTATTTTTACTTTTTAAAAGATCTACAAAAAAATCCCAATCAGAATAGAGAAGTTCAGGATTACTTTCACTAACTAGAAGTAGGACTTTATGACTATTGTATCTGATTGTATCCTCTTTTACGAGTAGGTTATTAACTAATTCTTTAAGAATCTTCGGATTGTTTATTGATTCAGCAACAAGACTCTGAGGTAAAAACTCTTTCTTATTTATATCTTCCATGATGTTTTCGCGATATTTTTTAATAATTTTTAATCAAACTATAACTAATTCATCAAAAATGTTAGCATTATTTATTAAAATTATTATAAATATGGACCCGATTTTGATTTCAAATTTTGTTTAATTTCATCAGGAGTACCTTCAGCAATTACTTTTCCTCCTTTAGGACCTCCTTCGGGACCTAATTCAATAATATAATCACAATATGAGAGAATTTTAAGATCATGTTCAATAATGACAACACTATTTCCATCTTGGACTAATTTTTCTAAAAGTTCTATTAATTTAACTACATCATAAAATGATAAACCAACAGTCGGTTCATCTAATATGTATAGTGAATTTCCTTTACGTATTTTTCCTAATTCTTTTGCTAACTTAATACGTTGTGCTTCCCCACCACTTAAAGTTGGAGCGGGTTGTCCAAGCGTAATATATCCCATACCTATATCATTCAATACTTCGAGAACATTAGAGATATTGGATTGGGTTTTAAATAATTCTAGTGCTTCACTTACAGTCATATCAAGAACTTCTGCTATTGATTTTCCTTTATACACTACTTCCAATATTTCTGGTTTATATCTTAAACCTTTACATTCTTTGCAGGGAATGGAAAAACTGCTGAGGAATGATATCTGTAAATCTTGTTCCCCACTTCCTTTACATACTGGACATCTTCCATTTTCGGAATTATAGGAGAAATGTCCAGCCTTATAGTTTCTTTTTTTTGCTTCCGCCGTTTTAGCAAATAAATCACGTACTTTATCCCAAATACCGATATAAGAACATGGTGTTGATGTTTTTACCCTAGATATTGGTTTTTGATTAACCACTACAGTTCCATCTAAATTTTCCCAGCCTTCCACATTTCCGGAATATTCCAAAATATCCTCATCATTCTCTTCATTGTATGCATTATCATTCCTCTTTTTAGTATCCTTTTTTCCTCCTCTCTTAAAAAGTGGTTTAAGCAGGGGAACTAGAGTATCTAATACAAGAGAGCTTTTCCCCGAACCAGAGACCCCTGCTATTCCAACCATCATACCTAAGGGTATATCTACTTTCACATTTTTGAGATTATTAGTGTTTGCGTTCTCAATTGTTATGAATTTTGTATTACTATTAATAAATCTGCGATCCTCATCAGACTTTTTAGGTAAAATAATATTTTTAGCAAGAAATTGCCCAGTTAGTGATTCCTTAATCTTTTTAATCTCATTTACACTTCCTTGAAAAACAATTTGGCCGCCATTTACCCCCGCCCCAGGACCAATATCAATTATTTCATCAGCAATATTAATAAATCGCTTGTCATGTTCGACAATTATAACGGTATTTCCTAATTGTTTCAATTGTTTCAAAATGTTAATCAATGACTCTTTTTCACTTTCATGCAAGCTCATACTTGGTTCATCTAAGATGTAAATTAATGAATCAAGTCCTGCGTCTAAATGCGTCATTAAAGAGAGTCTTTGTAGTTCTCCTCCACTTAATGTTGGTAATGAACGATGTAAATTGAGATATTTTAAACCCACATGAATTAAACGATTAAGCCCTTGTAAAATACTTTCTAATATAGATTTACCTTGCAGACTTTTAATCTCTTTATCCGTTAGAGTTTCTAAAAAATCTTTTAAGTCATCAATTGGCATCATCGCTAATTCTCCTATATGTTTTTCTCTAATTTTTATCTCGCGAGCTTGATCATTAATTCTATATCCATTGCATTCCTCACATTTCTTTTTTGCCATAAAATTCTTGTGTATCTTATGCTTCCTGTAATCGCTCTTACTCTCTGCTAAAGCTCTTCTCACATGTGGAATAATTCCTTCAAAAACACGGGCTAACTCTCCGCTAAAAGTTTTTGATTCCCATTGAAATTTGAGTTTCTTTCCACTGCCATATAAATATACTTGTTTGACCTCTTCTGGTAAATCCTTAAAAGGGGTGTTGATATCAAAATGGTAAAAATTCGGTAATTGCTCTACAAACCGGATTTGATCGGCAAAAACTCCCGAACCAGCTTTCGTAATTTCTATAAGAGTTCTATTATAATCTTGAACAATCATTTCTTCAGTAATAAACATTTTATACCCTCTCCCTTTGCATTCTAAACACATTCCTGACGGCTCGTTAAAAGAGAAATGCTTAATTTGTTTACGATCAACAATCATTCCACACAAATTGCATTCTAAAGTGGCTTCATTCACAGGTTCTTTGCAAATAGGGCAGATTAGAATTCCCTCCATCGCAAAAAGCATTCGTAAAAGGCTGTAAATACCTGTTTTAGTCCCAACTGTTGAGCGGGGATTGAATACGCGTGTAGTTCTCTGCTCTACTGCTACGGTTGGGCTTAATCCCTCAATAATATCAAACGGTTTCTCATCTTCAAATTTAGGGGGAAATCCAATCGATTGAAGATATCTATTCATTCCTTCATCAAATAAAATATCAAATGCTAAACTTGATTTGCCTGAGCCTGAAACTCCGGTAATAAGGACTATTTTTCCTTTTGGAATATTTACATCTATATTTTTAAGATTATGAATTCTTGCCCCGACTACTTTAATTTTGTCCATTTTCACTCTCCATTTATCCTAATTAATCTTCTTCATAATATAAAAACCACAATCAAATTCTGTAGGGTTCTTCTTTACCATTTTAATCTCTCTTTCATACTTCTTGAATAAATTAGAATTTATTTTATTTTTATATTTATAACGTAATTGCTTGATCTTTTTTTCAAGTGGTTCATAATAATCCGTCCACCAAAATCTCTCTGGTAATAAAAACTTTTCATTGAGCTTAAAATCATATTCAAGAAAAACCTCATTATTTTTATCAAACCATTTAATCGTTTCATTCATAACTAAGAAACCATTAACAGTTAATAATCGATTACATTCTTTTAACGCCTTCTTTAAATTAAGTAAATGTAATACGCCTTCTTCCCAGAGAATATTAAAGCTATTATCTTGGAAATGTGTCTCGTAAATAGAACAATGTAAAGTAGATATCCTATTGGAATATCTCTCTCTTTTAATTTTTAAATTGAACTTATTTAAAGCATCTTGATCAATATCAATTCCAACAACTGTTCCATCAAATAATTTAATTAATTCCATGCTTGGTGTTCCTGAACCACATCCAATATCTAGAATTTTCATATTCGCCATCTTTGGCAACATTTGAAATGCCTCCCTAGTAAATTTCAGGAAGATTTTTCTAAAATCTTCTATATTTATTTCACTTTCGAAATCTTTAATCATTTTCTCTCAACTTTATGAAAAATTTATTTATAATATCGCTTTAACACATTCAGTGCATGTAAAGTTATCCATTTACTCTCCTTACCTTTCTGTTCAATATTCGTTATCATCCTTCCATTAAATGTTTTTTCTAATATCCATCTCCCATGTTCATTTTGTTTTGAAATAACCAAATCAACAGCATCCTGCATTCGATCATCTTTATATCCTAATTTAGTTATTAACCCTAAAACATCCAAGGCATCAACCTTCCAAATCAGTGGGAATCCAAATTGTGTCCATTCATCCTTAGCTACTGTAAAGGGCGCGTGACTTTTTTTATAAATGCGATGTTTAAGCATGAATTCAACTGCTTCTCCAATTACTTTTTTAACTCCTCTTGATCGTTTTTCCAAAGGGATCTCAGCGAGAGCCTTCAGGTTCTTTACTACATTCATATGACAAGTGTGTTTTCCCCAACATGCTTCCCCTTTTTTTGATCCGATATTATACGGCCAATCTTTTGGATTTTCTTCATTACCATCATCAAAACGTTGGTATTTAATAATCCAATCGAGACCACTCTGAACTCTCGGATCATCTAAATATCCAAACTTAATTAAAGACCAGAGCATATTGCCGGTTAAACATGGCAGAACTTTTAAGTGATCGCCAGTACCTTGATTATTGCAACGGTACGCAAAACCTCCACTCGTAGGGTCTTGTGAAATCCTAAGGATGAATTCGCAAGCATTTTGTATGCGTGTATCATTACCATCTGCGCCAAGTTCAGCAAGTATGATAATTTGCCATACTGTTCCCTTATATTTCGCACTTACATAAAAATTTTCAGAAATGCCCCAATGACCACCACTATATTGTTTGCGTAAAATTATTGGGACAATCCCTTCTACCATAATTTTTTCTTTTGCCTCTTTTACTTCACTAGAATTATCTTCTTTTCCTAAGAGTTCCTTCAATGCAAAATATCTAACAGAAGGATTATTTTCTTCTAATAACCAATCAATAGTATCAGATTTAATAATATCACTTAATTTTTCCATAAATTAACGACCAATTTAACTTATATTTTTAGTTTTGATAATATTTTCCATAATTGTTCTTCTTCTGAAATAATTTCCAGAATTATTGTGTGCAAATCATTAAGATTTACATAATTTAAACATTCTTCTTTATAATTAATAGCTGCATTTTTAAGAATATTCGCAATTGCTGTCCATTTCTCTGAAGATAGGGTTATATGTGGGATAGCATCGCTTACTAATGCAAATTCCTCATTCTTCCATGCCCTCTGACCATCTTTAATCTCAGGGTGATTCAGAATTTCTTCTAAAAATGATTTATATAATTTCCGGAATAACGCACCTCCAGTACCCCACGTCTCAATATAAGCATAAGTAAGCTCAAACATAACCTGAGCTAATGAATGCACTTCATTTCGTGAATTCTTAATAGTTTTATTTAATTTTACATTCCAATTAAGAATAGATTTTGCAAAAAGGTTTAAGCCTTGTATACCAATATTATTCATCGAAGGTCTAAGCATGTTATTGACAACTTGTTGGATTGCGACTTTTACACCCGCAGCAAGAGGTGGATGTTTGCCATCAGGACGAGGAATCATAGAGAATTGAGTGTTGTTCGGATGTAAAAACTTTGGTCCATAAGTAGAGCTTCTCGCTAACTTTAAAACATCAAAACTGACTTCTTGAAAACCCTCAAATTCGGTGTCCCCTATAAAAGTTACTTTCTTTTCCTCATCATATCCCGCTAAGGTAACTGCATGGCCCCCAAAATGAGCTTCATTAAGTTGTTGATCAAATCCCTCATATGGCATATAAGCAATATCTACTCTTAAAATAAGAGGTTGATTCTGATTTAATATCTTTTTAGACTCCTCCCAAGCTTTATCTGCATTGCTAAAAGATTGCTTTCTAATTGTTATCCCTAATAAACGACATGCCAAACTATTAGGTTCGATGGTTCCCTGTTTGCCTCCTAGAAAGAAAGGAAGATTAGAATCTGATATAAAAGATATTTGAACATCATTTTTAAAAAAACCAAAACCTAGAGTACCGTCTAGTCCGAATGCCATTGCTTCAGACATAGGAAATCCATAAAATTCAAATAAGTCCCTCATTGAAGAAGATTCGCAATGGTGTCCAATTCTGTGTATAAAATCCCTAACTATAATTTTCATTTCGAGATTCTCTCCTTTCCTTTTCTTATTTCGTCTATAACCCAATTAAGAAATTTAACATCTGTTTTTAATATTTCAATTGGATGGATAAATAATCCAGTTACATTAATAGGTAATCGAGAATTTTGTTCTAGCATTTCTTCTAGTTCCTTTATATTATTAGATATTAGTTCGATTGATTTAGTTAATGCTTCAGTTTGCTCTTCTTGAGATATAAGTGGAAGCATAGAAAATGCAACATAAAAATCCTCATCATTTTTTCCCTTAAAATTACTTAAAACTTCAAATATTCTTTTTTTAAGAGCCTTAATTCCTAAGTGGGTAATAGAATATATTTTTCGCTTTCTATTATCTACTTCTTCAGTATAATGAGTAATCAATTTAATTGACTCTAACTCTTTTAGAATTCTATAAATGGAGGATCTTCCCATCTCACCTATTTTTGTCCAAGCTTCCATTCCTCTCTCCTTTATCTTCTTATTAATCATATATGGATATGTACTTCGATATCCATATTCAGGGTCCCCTTCTGCAACTAAACCTAACAGAGTAAATTGTTTATGGGTTAGTTCATTTTGCAATTCATTTTTCATATTAGTTATCATTTATTTCAATTTTTAATAGTCTCATATGGGAATAATCCCATGTAGGAATATATCAAAAATCATATTTAAATATATCGCTCCTCCATTATAATGAAAACAGATTTTTAAGGGTCTATTTCAATTCAATATTCCTTAAATATTGATTATTTATGTGATAATGAATTACATAAATTAGGAAAAAAACAAATTAAAATTACTTTGAAGGAATTGAAGGGGAAACACAAATGAATATGAAAGAAATTATGGAATTATGCCAACTTAATGAAGAAGAGATGAAAGAGTATTTACAAATGACAAAAGATATGGACCATAAAGAAGATCATCGTCGTGCTTATAGAACGATGATGAATCAAACTAGGAGAGAATTATTAAAATTCATTGGGACTAATACAAGAACACTTGAACAAATAAAGAGTAACTTTCAAGAAGAAGAGAGTCAAATTAGATATCACTTATCCATGTTAGAGCAATTATTTTATATCATGAATACAAAAAATGGTTGGAAAGCGACCCCTAGAGGTATTGGATTTTTGAATAACGCAGTAATGGGAATTTGAAACCTCCTTTTTGAGTTCTTTCAGCAATTACTTTATTTATATTTTTAACAGCATACTTTATAGCAAAAATCATAAAAGAAAAATAAACATAAAAGAAAATTAAAGATAATGTAAAAAAAAATTAAAAATATATTAGTCATTATTCAACTTTTCAAATTGACTATTGTATAACTCAGCGTAGTAACCACCCCGTGCTAGCAACTCATTATGGTTGCCTTGCTCTACAATGTCTCCATCCCGCATTACGAGGATCAGATCTGCATTACGAATAGTGGATAAACGATGAGCTATAACGAAACTAGTTCTATTCTGCATTAGTGCATCCATGGCTTCTTGTATCAAGATCTCCGTATGCGTATCGACGGAACTGGTAGCTTCATCAAGGATCAGTATTGGTGGATTCGCAAGGATGGCACGGGCAATCGTTAATAACTGCATTTGACCCTGAGAGACATTTGTTATTTCCTCATTGATCACCATATTATATCCATCGGGTAACATTTTGACGAAAGGGTCAACGTGGGCAATACTTGCAGCCGCAAGCACTTCCTCGTCAGTTGCATCTTGATTGCTATATCTAATATTATTCATTATGGAATCATTATAAAGCCAAGTATCTTGCAACACCATTCCAAACATACGGCGAAGATCTGCTCGTGTGAAATCTCGAGTGTCATGACCATCTACTAAAATTGTTCCGCTATTCAGATCGTAGAAACGCATAAGTAGTTTGACAATAGTGGTTTTTCCTGCTCCTGTTGGTCCAACTATCGCAACCTTTTGACCAGGTTGGGCTATAGCGGAGAAGTTTTGGATGATAATCTTATTAGGATCATATCCAAAATGCACGTTTCGGAATTCCACTAATCCTTTGACGCGTTCTAGCTTAATAGGGTTAGTTACATCGGGAGTCTCTTCCTCTTCTTCAAGAAATTTAAATACGCGTTCAGCAGCAGCAGCTGTTTGCTGAAGAACATTGGAAATATTAGCAATTTGGCTGAGAGGTTGGGTGAACGAGCGGACATACTGAATGAATGCTTGAATATCCCCTATTGTAATTACGTTTTGAATTGCCAACCATGCGCCGAAAATTGTAACAGCCACATATCCCAAATTTCCAATGAATAACATGATTGGTATCATCAATCCTGAGAAGAAATTTGCTTTCCAAGAGCCTGTATACCAATTTTTATTAAATTTGTTGAATTTTTCAACGCTTTTTTCTTCCCCGTTGAATGCCTTTATCACAATATGACCACCATACATTTCTTCGACATGACCGTTGACATGCCCTAAATTATCTTGTTGTTGTTTAAAGTACTTCTGTGAGCGACCAATAACTACACCCATTAGTAATAATGACAATGGAAGCATCGCAAGCGCTACCAATGTCATGACCCAACTTATACTAAGCATCATGATCAAGACTCCCACGATTGTTACTACTGATGTAATAATCTGCGTGAGACTTTGGCTTAATGACTGGTTGATTGTGTCGACATCATTTGTAATACGAGAAAGTACTTCTCCGTAAGTAGTCCCATCAAAATATTTAAGTGGTAAGTGGTCGATCTTTTCCGCAATATCCCGACGGAATCGATAAGCAATATTAGTTGAAACACCCGCCATAATCCAGCCTTGTATAAAGCCAAAAATTGCTGAGATAACGTATATTGCTAGTACTTCAAGTAAAATTACGCCAATACTAGCAAAATCAATTACGCCTGTACCACTAATTTGGGCTATCACGCCAGTAACAAGAGTTGTTGTGGCAGTTCCGAGAATCTTTGGACCGATAATGTTTGCAGTTGTAGATGCTGCAGCAAATATGAAGACCAGCAATACTAACCCTTTATACCTACCCATATAACGGAATAGTTTACCCATCGTCCCACGAAAGTTGGTAGCCTTTTCACGAGCAACACCCGTTGCTCCCATCGGACCACGCCCTCTCATTGGACCTCCAGGTCGTTGCATCATAATAATTCCTCCAAACTAAGTTGTGACATTGCTATATCCTTATATATAGCACAATTTTCCATCAGTTCAACATGTGTTCCCTTCCCGACAATTCTACCCTCGTTGAGAACAATTATTTGGTCTGCATTTTTAATAGTGGAAACTCTTTGTGTAACTATAAGCACTGTACTCACTGAGAGGGATGCTCGGAGGGCTTTACGCAAAGCAACATCGGTTTTAAAGTCTAAATTGGAAAAGCTATCATCTAAAATATTAATTGGAGCTTTTTTAACTAAGGCTCGAGCGATTGAGAGTCGCTGTTTTTGACCTCCAGACACATTCATCCCGCCTTGGGCAATCTCAGTAGCCATCCCTTCGGTTTTACCATTCACGAACTCGGTAATTTGGGCGGTTTGTATCGCAGATTTAAGGTCGACCTCGCTCGCGTTTTCATTCGCAAAAAGAAGATTACTCGCGATAGTCCCAGAGAATAACGCACTCTTCTGTGGCACATAACCAATTTTATCACGTAATTCGTGCTGGCTTACTTCACGTATATCAACATCATCGATTAAAATTTCTCCCGTTACGACATCATAAAGACGTGGTATCAAGTTTACAAGTGTAGATTTACCAGAGCCAGTAGGTCCAATAAAAGCCGTGACTTGTCCTGAATGGGCGGTAAATGAAATATCATGTAGGACATCCTCTAATGCACCAGTATAGCGGAAAGAAACATTCCGGAATTCGACTTTTCCTCTAAATGGTTCATCAAAATGTTTTGGATTCTCGGGATCACGGATTAGAATATCAACTTTTAGGACCTCAGCAATACGATTTACAGATACGGAAGCACGCGGTAAAATAATGAACATTATTGACAACATGAGGAAGGCCATAGTCACTTGCATAGCATATTGCATAAAGGCGATCATATCACCAACTTGGAGATTTGCATTAGCTACCTCGTGCGATCCGACCCATATGATTATGATCACGAGAACATTCATCAACATCATCATCACGGGCATCATAATTACCATAACACGATTGATAAATAAGGATACCTTGGTGAGATCGATGTTAGCCTTATCGAACCGGATCTCTTCAAATTGCTGTTTATTAAACGCTCTTATCACCATTATCCCTGTCAAGCCCTCACGGGCCACTAGATTGAGACGATCCACCAGCTTCTGGATACTCTTAAACTTGGGCAAAGCTACATAAAAGACCATAAGTATTAAGCTAAGCAATATGCCCACTGCCATTGCAATTATCCACCACATCGTTGGAGCTAAATCAAGAGCATGAATGATCCCACCGATTCCCAAAATTGGGGCATAAAACACAAGACGAATAATCATTATTACCGCCATCTGAACTTGTGTTATATCATTCGTCGAGCGTGTGATCAAAGATGCCGTTGAAAAACTGTCAAACTCAGTGCTCGAAAATTGTTCGACCTTCTTGAATATATCCCGGCGCATATCACGGGCCATTCCAGTAGCAACCTTTGCTGCCAAGTAACCTACTGCAATCATACAAGCCATTGAGAGTAGAGTTAAGAGGATCATCAATCCTCCATAGTAAAACATGTAGTTTAGTTGCAATTGGTTTATGTCCATACCAAGTGCCTTATATTCCTCTCTAACAACTTGTGTCGCAGCTTGAATAATCATTTTTTCCCCAAGTGCACTAAATCTTGAGTTGGCAACAGTCATAATCAGTAATAATGTCAAAGGAGGTTGTGTTTTAATATATTCAAACAAATCTGTACCGTTGCCTGGGAGAGAAAGTCCTAATTGCGCATTTACAAGCATTCGTAATGTGTCATTCATCATTAATAATTCAACGAAAGACACGATTAAAAGTGCTCTAGCCATAATCGGATTTAAATTCGTGTTTGTCGCGCTCTCCGAGTTAGTCAATACATAGACTGACTGGTTAAGCAAGGCAGGATACTTTTCGACATACAAGCTAGCTTCTGAACTTCCATTATGCACCAATGTATAAGCACTGAGCACGTCCGTTTGATTTTCAGGAGTAAGCCACATTAAGGTTCTGTTCATTTCTATTTCCCGGATTGCTTCTGGGACTGCATCTTCCACGCCCCCTTGTTGAATGCCCACATTCACGATCTTAGAAAGATAGTCTGGTAATGTGAGGTCGAAATTTGCTTGAGCAAATAACAACCCGATAGATATAAAAATCATTATGAGATAGGGTTTTGTAAACCTAATCATCCTAACTTTCTCCATAAAAACACCTTAAACTCATTTTATTTCTACATTTTTGTTATCTTATGCTTCGGAATTAATATCATCCTTCAAATATTTTCTCAACTCATTCTGTTCTTGTTCAATTTTTCCGAGAGTTTGAGTTAAAAATTTACTTTAAGTATTAAAAAATAACAAAAAGTATTTTATTTTTTATTTAAAAATATTTTATGCTATAAAAAGCATATTTGTATTTTGTCTAATATAAGATGTATTTTATAAATCTTATACAAAATACATGCATCTTGGAAAAAGTTACAAGTTTTTATTTGAAACGCAAAATATCATAATCGTATAAAACACACCAGTTATGAGAGAAATTATTCTTTGAAAAAGAAAAGAATCGAAAAAAGGAGTATTTTATCATAACTTGCAATAACATGATTTTTTTTTATATTATTATCATTTTTTTATGGTTTTGAATTACCTGTAATCGATTTAGTAAAAGTAATTCTAGATCTAAAAAACTTTAAGGAAGCCATCCTATTTAATTAGTAATAACTGAAGGTAATCAGAATGCAAATAGAAACGGAAAAATTACTTACTCTAATTGCAGAAAAAGCCCAATTAGCTGAAGGAATGGAAGGATTACGATCAATTCTTCTCTATATGTATCGCTTTCCAACTCTTAAGAATAAAAAATTAGCCCAAAAAACAGGAATTGCGATTCCTGCACTTGCTGCTGTCAGATCAGAATTAGTAAAAGCAGGGATTATTGAAAAGCGAAATAGACTCGGTCAAGAAGGGGAAAATTGGGTAAAGGAAAACGTGAATCTTTATTTTAATTTTGATCCTCTTCCTAAGGATTTAACAACTTCACTTGAAGATCTCCCTAAGAAACTCTATTTTCTTAAATTTAGTGATAATTACCTAGAAAAAAGACCAGATCCGAATTATTCTTTTGATCAAGCACACGCTGATATTCCTTCTGTTATAAATCGAACCTTATATCTTGTGAAAAAGGGTGAGATTGAAGGAAGAAAACTTATCTTTTTAGGCGATGACGATGCTACTTCCATTTTAGTGGGTTTAACCGAATTAGCAGATGAAATTACGGTAATTGATGTAGATAAAGCAGTATTAGATTATTTAGCAGACATTTCAAATTTGAATTCTATAAACAATATTAATTTTGTACAGCATGATTTACGAGAACCTCTTCCTAATGACCTTCTCAATAAATATGATATTGTTATTATGGATCCTCCGTACACAAACCAAGGGTTACGACTATTTCTTAAAAGAGCTAAGCAAGCTTTGAAAACATCAATTAAAATTGAAAATAGAGATTATACTTTAATAGGGAAACGGTGTATTCTTTGTTTCGGAAATAAACCTCCGAAAGATAAGCAAAAGATTCAATTATCCATATTGGATCATGGATTTGTAATTAAAGAATTGATTCCTGATTTCAATCATTATGAAGGAGCAAGTATTTTAGGGCAATTTAGTGATCTTTATTATCTAACCTTAGCAGAAGTCCATGAGAACGAGAGTAAATTAAGTTTAGAGGCTCGTCCAATTTATACTTCTGAATTAAAACAAGGGATTAATTTACCATTTCGTCCAATAGGACATCATTTTGTAGGGGAAATGCGTTTTAAAAACCAAAAAATACTGTTAGAAAATGAAGAGATTCATAAAATATTCCTCACCGCTCTATTTTCTTCTGGAATAGTTATCCTTGATATATTTAAATATAATTTTCATCCATACGGATATACAGCTATAGCTATATTGAAATCAAGTCATGCAGCTATCCATACATGGCCAGAACATGGATATATCAGCATTGATATTTTTGTATGCGACGAGTATGCAAAGGGGTTAAATGTTATGAAAATTTTAAAAGAAAAATTTAATCCGGAAATATCTGAATTTTATTATATAGAACGTGGAAGAGAATCTCTGATAGCTGACAATGAACATGAATCTAAAAATATAAAAAAAATCTCTTTAAATAAAGATAGTTAATCTTGATCAATATCTATGTAAAAATATCCTTATGAAAGTTGAATCTAGAGAAGCTAAAAGCTTAATAGTTCAAAGTAATATTCCAGATATAGATTATGTTATAAACCCGTATGTTGGGTGCCAGCATGGGTGTATTTATTGTTATGCTGAATTTATGATTCGGTTCACCAATCATAAAGGTGATAAATGGGGAACCTTTTTAGATGTCAAGAAATTCGACCTAAACAAGATTAAACCTAGTAAATATAATGGGAAAAAGATATTGCTTAGCTCTGTAACTGATCCTTATGTTCCTTTAGAATTAAAATATCAAAATACTAGAAGGATTCTGGAAAGTCTTGTTGGGACAAAAGCTCAAATAACCATTCTCACAAAGTCAAAATTCGTTGTCAGAGACATTGATCTATTTAAGCAATTTGAAAATATTGAAGTAGGCATATCCATTAGTACACTAAACAAAGATGTCGCTAAATTATTAGAACCTGGCGCTTCAAGACCTCATGAAAGATTGAATGCAATAAAACAATTATACGAACATAGAATAAGGTCCTATATTTTCATATCTCCCTTTTTTCCAGGAATTACTAATTTCAGAGACATAATACAAGAATCAATGGCATATACAAAAGATTATATGTTTGAAAATCTGAATTTTCGTCCTCATAATATTCCTCGAATATTAAACATAATTAGGAAACATTTTCCCGATTTATTGCCAATTTATAAAGAATTGAGAATTGATCGGTCAAGGTGGGATTTAATAGAAGCAGATATTAAGGATTATTGCGAAGAATATGATTTAAGTTATAAGATTGAATTTCACCATGGCGGCTTTTCAAAATCTTAAATTTCTATCCTAAATCTTAATTCTATCTTAATCTAATAATTTGAAACGAAGATTAAATTTATCAATGTTAAGTTTCATATTATTGATAATCCTAATTAGAATATTCAATCACAAAAATGATAACTTGGATTTTAGGTACAATCATAATTATTTGGTGTATATTTAGAAGATTTAGTAAGGATGGCAAGATTGAAGAATTTCCTCTCGGTTTTCCGCGTGGGACAGTAAGAGCGATTATAACCATAATGGTCGTTGCATTTCCCTTTAATTATTTACTCACTAACCAAGAAATACCAAGCATGATAACAAACTCCATTTTTTTCTTGGTTGCCTTTTATTTTGAAGCAAGAAAAACTGGGGAAGATAAGATAAAACTTATTAAAGAAATTCGAAATCCAGAAAAATATGCTGAAGAAACAAAAAAAGAAAAGAAACCACTTTACCTACCAAAATATTCAGTTAGATTTTTATTAGTTGTATTGTTAATTGCCACTGTTATTATAAATTTTTATGGTCCGAAAGTTCCATTTGAAGTAACAAACACGATACTGGATATTTTAGTACTTGTCATCGTTTTCTTTATTGGTACGCTTTTTAGGTCAATTGGCCTTTCTAGACAGAAGAAAAAGATGAAAAAGAAGATAGAGTTAATACCTGATTATCAATCACTATCTAAGTATGAAATCCTTGAAAAAATTGAAACAAGGAAACCAAGCTTATGGAAAAAATCCTGGAGAAATTTAATATCAATCCTAACATTTGCTGCGGTAACAACCGGACTAATGTTCTATACTTTTAACCTAGATTATACTCTTCCTTTATTTGGACTGTTTGAACTTTCACTCCGCGAAATGTTATTGCTCTTCATTAACGCTTATTATGGCTTTAGAGATTAATTTATAACTCTAAATGAAATAATATTTCTTTTTATTTTTTGGATTAAAAACCTAATCTTCAAAAGAAAAAATATCTAAGTGAGGTTATTTCTTCGCAATGATCCAATATTGATATTCTCCTCCTCTTCTTAAGACTCCATCGAAAATAATTGAAAAGTTAGATTCTTTAATATAATCCAATGTTTTTTCTGGTGTGTTATTACTCCAAAACATTGGCACTCCAAAAAAGTTACTTACTCCCTCAGATTCGGAAATTCCGGTATTAATTAACAATATTCCATTCGGTTTTAGTATTCTATAAAAGGATTGAAAAACTTTAAGATGCTCTTCTTTTGGAACATGGAAAAGAGCATAAACTGATATAATTCCGTCAAAGCTATTATCACTAAAATCAATGTGCAACATATCTTTATTAATGAATTCCCCCTCAGGTACGTTTTTTTTTGCCATTTCTAACATTTTATCTGAAATATCGATTCCTGTTACTTTTAAACCTTTTTTAATCAAATATTTAGCAGTAGGAATTCCCGCCCCGCATCCGACGTCTAATACTCGGCCTCCTCCAGGAAGCAGAGTAGAAATTTTCTCCAATTCTTCATTAAATTTGTTTAAATCTCTATGAGTATAATAGTCATTTGCAATTGTATTATAACCATTCATAACCATTTCTTTTTCAAACATCTTAATCACGGTATAATTATCTCAAAAACCAATTATGTATGTTTGCTTTATATTTTATTGAAGAATTGATAGTATGAACTTTAAAAAATAAAATCTTGCGACTCTCAATTAATAAAAAATAATGTTCCTTTCCTAATTTGAACTGCTTTCATTGGATGACAATCCTATATTTGCTAATGCCCTACTTTATAAATTAAAAACAAAAAATCCATTCATTACATACTAGTTTTTGTCGGTTTATTTTTCGATTTGCGTGTTAGTGCTACAAATTAAAATCGGACCATATAATTATTAAATAATTTGAAAATAGTATATTTAGTAACACTGAAGGATTCCAAAATTTGAGCTTAACATTGGATTTCGCCCTCTATTATACGTTTATATTAACGTATAATTCTCTCTATCCCTTTTAAAATTTAGCTCAAATTACGGAGCCTTTCTCCTTATCCTTTTTATTAATCTTAATCAGATTAATTATGATAAGGAGCAATTTTCCTATAAATCATAAAGGATAGTAAAGAATTTTTATTGATTCTTTTTTACAAATTAGGAGACTGTATCTTCTTATAAGTAAATTTTAAAAAAATTTGCCACTTTGCTTAAATTTTTATTATTTTAGCTTATAATATTATTGTTTAGTTATAACCTAATTATAAGAATCCTAGCTTAAAATCTGAAAATATTTGCCAACTAAAGTTGATTTAACCTTTTGTGGGGGAATAAGGGAAATCGGTGGAAATTCGGTATTACTAGAAGATCATTTATATAATGTCAAACTGTTTATTGATTTTGGCATTAATATTAAACGTTATAATGAGTATTATGAATATTCTCAAACTCCTCAATCAGTTGATGAACTTATTAAGTTAGGTTTAATGCCAGATGAAGCAGAATTAGGTTATATAAACTTATATCAAAGAAATTCAATTAAAATTAAAAACAAAAAGTCAGAAAAATCCTCAAATATAGATGGAATTTTAATTTCGCATCCACATAGAGATCATTTTTTAGGCCTTTCCTTTCTTAACAGAGATATTCCAATTTATACAGGAGTTTTTACAAAGAAAATTATTTCAGCTTACTATAAATGCACAAAAAGATCAAATATCAATAATTATACGGGACTCAAGTGGAATTTATTCCGAACTGGAGACATTATCAATATAAATGGTTTAGAAATAATACCATTTCATGTTGATCATTCAATTCCTGCATCATATGGATTTATCATTAAAACTTCTGCAGGAAATATGGTATATACCGGGGATTTTCGTATGCACGGACCATTATCATGGATGACTTATGATTTTTTAAAAGAAATTAAGAAATCTGAAGTTAAAACCCTAATTTGTGAAGGAACCCATGTTCATCAAGGACGAATGGAATCTGAGAATAAAGTAAAAAAACATTTGAAACAATTGCTAAAAGAAATGTCTTTCGACTATGCCTTAGTAAAATACGACAGATTAGATTGGGATAGATTTAGAACTTATTCAGTAATAGCAAAGAAGAATGGTTGGAATTATATCATTACAGAAAAAGATGCCTATTTTTATTATTTGATGAACAAAGATAAATTATATGCTACAATGACTCATCCAAACATAGTCGATGATGATCATATTCTCATCATAGCGGATGGTGATGTAAGATTTAAATGGCAAGAAAAAATTCGGACTCACCTATATAAAGCAGGAAAGGGAAAAAGAATTCTTAAAACTCAGGACATTAATAGGTTAAATGGAAAATTCATACTATATGTAACAAGATTGCCAATGAGTTTGATTAAACAGCTCTTTACAAAATTCAACGGAGTTTTCATTTCCTCACACTTGGACCCATATACGGAAGAATATATAGACAATAACAATTCTATAAGTAGAAAACTAATGCAATTTGGAATACCTTCTTACCAAATTCATGCATCAGGTCATGCAATGCCACATGATCTCTATAATTTTATTGTTGAGGTAAATCCCAAGATTCTAATCCCGATTCATACAGAGAATCCCCACTTTTTTGAAACCTTATTAAAAGATTTTGACATTAAAATATTAAATCCAAAAAAATACGAAAAAATTAATTTTGGATAAACTAAGATATATAATTTCATTTTTCATTAAATTTTGACATATATTAGGAAAGTACTCAAAAAATGAAAAGAAAATGTGTAAAATGTGGAATGATTCGCTCTGTTAAAGATCTTGTAAATTTAGAAGCAGGAAAATATATTTGTTTTACCTGTTGGAATAAATTGGAGATAAATAGCGAGAAAAACAAATGATTAGAAACTTATTCATATGATATTAAATAAGTATACTTTGTTAAGTCAAACTTCTTAATCTTTATATCCATTCCTAATTTTTTTTCATGAATTAGAGGCATTTTAATTACAATTTTAAAATCTTCCAAATATAAATTATTATAGAATCTGTTCTTATATTTATCCCAATCTATGAATAAATTAACTGATAACTCTTTTCCTTTTAAGGCAGGTACTACTTCCATAAATCTCCTCTTGTAAATAATGATAAATTTAATAAAAATAATCAGTAGTTAGATACGCTCTTAAACCTATTGAAGTTTTCCTTAATTCATCAAAAAGTTATATGAAAGCGATATTAGACAATGTTTTTCCGTACTTTTTGCAGCCATTATACTACTAAAAAACGACATATTTATAGGTTTCGATATCTAATAATAAGAGACGTAATAATGTGGCTCTAATCTGTCAGAATTTCTATTAGGCTACGACTTTTATGCAAACGGAGTAGTCTCTATTAAAAATATTTATTTAAAACAAAAATTAAAGAATAATGAAATTTAAATAATTATATTCTACATTTTCATCTTATAGAATAGAAACTAATTATTACTAAAGAAATTTTTTGACTTTTGATATGAATTCAGGGCTTTTTGGTAAAGTATTGTGGATAGATTTGTCAAATGAAATTTTTAAAGAGCAAATCATTCCCGAAAAAGATTATAAGGCATATATTGGTGGTTATGGCTTAGGATGCAAATTAATATATGAAAATATGCCTCCTAACACAGATCCTCTTGGAGTAGACTCAATATTAGGCTTTTTCCCAGGTCTTTTAACAGGTACAGTAGCACCACTTACCGGTAGATACATGGTCGTAGGCAAATCTCCATTAACCAATACCTGGGGGGATGCAAATGCTGGGGGAACTTTCGGACCCGCTATTAAAAGATGTGGATATGATGGGATTTTAATAAAAGGAAAATCGGTATCTCCAAAAATAATTTTAATTAGAGAAAATGAACACCAAATTTTAGATGCTGATAAGTATTGGGGGATTGATATTATCAAAGCAGAAGAGAAATTAAAAAAGGATTTCGGAGCCAATATTAAAATCGCATCAATTGGGAGGGCAGGTGAAAATGTATCTAAAATATCAGGAATTGCCAATGATAAGGGACGAATTGCAGCAAGATCCGGTTTAGGTGCTATTATGGGTTCAAAAAAGCTGAAATCACTAATTCTAGTGGGAAAAAAGAAACTTCAAATGCATAATAAAACAGAATTTATGAACCATGTAAAAAAGTACAATAAAAATGCTGAAATAAAAGATCCAGGAATAGCAATGAAATTCATTCTATTTCAATTACCCAATATGGCTAAAACACTGAGAAGACTTAAAGTTGGAATGTCAGGGCCTTCGAGCATCATCAGATCTGTATATAGACATCTTGGAACTATTGCGGGAAATACTATTGCAGCAGAAAATGGGGATACTCCTATAAAAAATTGGAACGGTATTGGAATGTACGATTTTCCATTCGAAAAATCAATAAAAATTTCATCAACCAATATTATTAAATATAAAGTTAGAGATTATGGATGTTTTAGTTGTCCAATTCAATGTGGTGCAGTTTTAAAAATACCTGAGTTAGGAATCGAGGAGATGCATCTGCCTGAATATGAAACTTGTGCTTCTTTTGGTCCTTTTTTATTAAATGATGATTTATTATCAATTTTTAAAATTAATGATCTTTGTAATCGAGCAGCAATTGACACCATTTCTACTGGTGCGACTATTGGTTTTGCTATAGAATGTTTTGAAAACGGATTACTAACTAAAGGTGATACAGATGGATTAGAATTAACATGGGGTAATTCAGAATCGATTGTTGCTTTAACAAAAAAGATAATCAATAGAGAAGGTATTGGTGATATATTAGCTGATGGTTGTAGAATAGCATCTCAAAAAATTGGTAAAGGAAGTGAAAGATATGCTATAACATCATTAGGCTCTGAATTACCTATGCATAATCCGAGAATGATGCAATCCTTAGCTTTTTCTTATGCTTATGATCCTACTCCTGGACGACATACAACAGCAAGTATCGATTTTTTTGATATAGGTAATATGAAATCATTTATTAGTGAATTAAAATTCCCTATAAGATGGAAGAAAAGTGCCAAGAGAAAGCAGAAAGCACAAAAAAAAGTCACTGCCATTCATCAAATAATTAGTTGTTTGGGATTATGTGCTTTTTCCCCTCAATTTGGGGCATATCCCCTTATTGATTTAATTAACTCGTTTACAGGATGGAATGTTGATATCGAAGAATTGATAACATCTGGATTGCGAATTCAAACCCTCAGACAAGCTTTCAATATAAGGGAGGGAATAAATATTTGTGATAATGAATTACATGGAAGAGTAGTGGGAGTACCACCTGATATTAAAGGTCCGAATAAAGGAATAACCGTAGATTATAGAGAATTTTATAAGATCTACTGCCAAGAAATGGGATGGAATCCAGAAAATGGCTACCCATTAAAAAAGACTTTACAAAAGCTTGATCTGGAGTGGATTATAAAAGATTTGTATTAATAATTACAATAAAAGGAAACAAAAAGATGAATATTTCAGAGATAATTAAAAAAGAATTAATACCCAAAGGGACTAAATTAAAGTATAAATATCCTTCAATATCCGAACGACTTAATGGTAATATTATTATCCAAAAAATCAAGAATATTTATCAACTAAAAGACGAGTTCAAAAATTTTTTTCTTATTATTACCAAAGAGAAAAAAAAGCAAAAACGTAATAAATATTATCTAGCAATTTTGCTTGCAACTCAGAGTTCTGATTTACTAGTAAAAATAGCTAAAAAAATAATTCAAGAACAGAAAAACATTAGAATCCTTCAATTTTCTATTCATCCCAAACATTTTAGAGTGAGCTTGATTTTACTTATAGAGCTTGATGAATTTACTGGGATCAATGAGACAAAAGAATTACTAAAGAAACTAAGATCAAATTTTATTGAGATACTAAATAATTTCATAAAATAGTACAAAAAAAGTAATTAATGAAGTAGAAGATAGTATATTATTGTAATTTTTTTTTTTGAAAAGAAAAACAAAAACTAGATAGATGATTATAATGCCGTTTAATGAAAATCCAATTAAGATAATTGCCACCTTAGGTCCCGCTTCAGATTCGAAATCAGTACTCAGAAAGTTAATAGATGCTGGAGTCGATGTATTTAGATTGAACTTTTCTCACGGTACTCATGAAGAAAAAGGGGAATTAGTTGAGAAAATCCGTGAAACTGACAATTATGTAGGGATACTAGCAGATATCCAAGGTCCTAAAATTAGAGTTGGGAAGTTTAAAGACGATCAAGCATATATTTTGAACGTTGGACAAACAGTAAAAATATTTGAAAATGAACTGGAAGATGGTGGAGATGATACACAATTTGCCATTCCATTACCAGGCTTTTTGAAATCAATGAAGAAAGATGATTATTTTTATGTGAATGATGGAATAATAAAGATTAAAGTTAAAAGTAGGGAAAGAGATCATCTTGTCGGAGAGATAATTGCAGGAGGGTTAATCAGCAATAATAAAGGAGTTAATATCCCCTCTGGTGATTTAGAACAGAAAGTTCCTACAGAGAAAGATATAAAGGACCTTGAATTTATTGCAGACTTAAATCCAGAATATGTTGCGATATCATTTGTATCTAGTGGGGACGATGTGCTTACAGTTAAAAAGCTTCTGGAGAATTATGGAAACAATGAAATCAAATTGATAGCTAAAATTGAACGCCCCATAGCCCTTGATAATTTCGACCAGATTCTTGAAGTGTCAGATGGAATAATGATAGCAAGAGGAGATCTTGGTGTTGAAATTTCTCCAGATCAAGTTCCAATTGTGCAAAAACAACTTATTTATAAATGCAATAAAGAAGGAAAGCCCGTTATTGTTGCAACTCAAATGCTTGAATCTATGACCAATACTCCCGTTCCTACAAGGGCAGAAGCAAACGACATTTTTAATGCGGTCATAGATGGAACCGATGCTGTTATGCTTTCTGCAGAAACTGCCGTAGGTAAATATCCAATTAATTCGGTGGAATATATGAATAAAATAGCTTCTACAGCCAGTCAAAATGCTCCTTTAAGGCATCCTGATGATTATGATTCTGATAGATTAACCCACACTCAAACGTTAGGTCATGCAATCCATTCATTAGCAAAAGAAATGGAAGAACTCAATTTTCGAGGGAAAATTTTAGTCATTACCCGAAGAGGATATGGTGCACGAATGATCTCAAAATTCCGCCCTCCATTACCGATTATAGCGATGACTCCCTTTAAAAGAACAGCTCGAGAATTGCACTTAATTAGAGGAGTACAACCCATACATATCGAGAATATTGATTTCTTTCAAATTGACGCTGAAAGTTTAATCGAAGAGTCTGTTAAATATGGTGTTGAAACTGGAAACTTAGATGAAAATGAGCATGTCATTATCCTATTGGTTTCTAGAAAATTTCAGCGTAGAGGAAACCTGGTAGGATTGTATTATGTGGGCGAAATTCTCTCACCAGAAGAATCTAAAGCTTAAGAAATAATTTTATATTCTTTTTATGTAGCTTATATACTGTTTATGTTATATATCTCAATAGTGTTATTTGAGATATTGTTATAGAATTAAATTTAACTTAAAGAATGTAAATTTTAATATTTATGACATAAAGTTTATTTATTTTAATTAATTTCTTAATCTAAACTTTTTTAAGCATTGAGGTAATAATCTTATGAGTGAAGAATGGCAACACGCATCTTTGGTATCAAAAATTGGAAAATGGGCTTGGATATTAGGACTTGTAAATGGAATTTTAGCTGTAATTTTTGGCATTGCTGGTATTGCTACTACATTGTATTGGATTTCTTTTTATCCATATGGGTACCTCTACTATTCAGTTTCATTTTATGATATCTGGCAAATAATTGGCGGTATAATTTTGATCTTGGTAAGTTTTGTTATAATTAGACCTAAATTTTCCAATAAATGCGCCAATAAAGATTGGGACGCTCTATATGGCTGGTACTTACCATTGGGATCATTTAAGCTTCCTTGGATGTTAATCTGGGGTATAATTTTTGAACTTTTTGGTTGGTACGGTTGGGGCGGTTTAGCAATCTTACTTCCTGCGGTTTTACTGCTTTTCGTAGGACCAAAGGAATATCAATGGTCTACAGAACAAAAAGCACCGAAACCTAAATCTACGCCTGAGCCTAAAGCTGAACCAACAAACTAATTTTTTTCTTTTTTATTTTTATTGAAATTGAAAATCTTATATTTTTGAATAATATACTATTATTTAACTAAAAATTATTTCAATCAAATGAATTGTCCTAACTGTAATAAAGAGTATTTCGATAGGAACCAAAAGGTATGCGAGTATTGTGGTTCAGATTTAATTATTGCATCTAAACCTGTTTCTGAAAATAAAATCCAGCCAAAATCAAAATTTGATTCCTTTATTGAAGATATTGGATTAAAAAACCTTTATAACAAAATTAAAAAAAATTTAAGAGAGTTATAGCCTCTCACTATTCAAAAACTAAAGTTTCTTCCACAGAAATATTTACTTATTCTTTATTCTGTTCTTTTCTTTTTTTCACTTTCTTCTGTTGCTCGACTATTACATTGCTAATAAATTGAGTTGTGGAGTATGCATTTTCTGCTTCTCCAAGAGAAAGCCCTTCGAGTTCTTCAATCTCATCTGCTTCTTTTTTAGAAAAGCCCATTTCGGATACTAAATAATCTTTCGCGCTTGATTTGTGGCGTTTTGTTCTTAACTCTGATCGTTGAAGATAATAGTGGCTGGTCATGTGCAGTACAGTTCCGCCATCCCCATAATCAAAAGTTATCACAATTGGAGCTTCTCCATACTTTTCTTTCATCTCTTTGCTTCTGACTAAGACTTTTATTTTTTCCTTATCAAGAATTTCAATTGGATAAGAAGAGCTCTCCAGCCACCATATCGGATCCGCATCTCCTTGAAATAATCCTTCGAGAAACTTATTGGATTTATCAACCACCTCGACTCGCACACAATCGTCAGCAGTAGGTCTCTGATTGTATTTTACGTAGCTCGGAAATATTTTCTCTAGGATATTTAATAATGCCCAATCGGTTGTAAACAAAAACCCCCCTTTTTTTACAAAGGTTTTGATCTTTTCAAGCCCTTCCGTAATATTTCCTGGACAGTTGATAATTAAAATTTGATCCGGCTTTAAATTAATTTTATCAAAATCATGCGGTTGAATAAGTACGTAAGGTATATTGATTAAGTCTAATACTAACTCTATTTTATCGTAAGTTCCCGCTACAATTATAATGGAAGACTCGTCGACTTTTTTCAAAATCTCTAAATCCAGCGGTCTCTCTTTTTCCATTCGCTTTTCAAGTATCTTTGAAGAAGCTTTGTATGCTTGATTCATATTCTTATATTGATCTTTGAAAGTTCCCATAATTTTTCACAATAATTCTTTTTTGAAGATGAAGACGCTTCATATTTATAAATCTTCTGAAGCAATTAAAGAGAAATTGATTTAAAAATAATCAGTAATTTTCTTGTTTTTCCCTAAAATTTCATCTACTTTCTTTAAAACATCGGGAATTGGAATTTTTTGGGGACATTTTTCAAGACACTCCCCACATTCTATACACAAACTTGCATTTCCCGCCCCTTCTGCTCCCGATTCCTTCATTTCCTCTTCAGTTTTTAAGAATTTGGTATACATTCCCTTAAATCGTTCCCTATGTTCTTCTCCAAACCAAATAAAATCGTTTAATATCCGTAAATTCAGGGGAATGTTTACAGAATTCGGACAGGGAATGCAATACTCGCAGGAAGTACAAGGGATTGTAATAAACTTGGAAAAATTCACTCGCAATTTTGAAATTACGTCCATTTCCTCACCCTTCAATGAATTAATTGCTGAATTTTTGGCACTCTCAATGTTTTCTTTAACTTGCCATAATTCCCCCATTCCAGATAACACTACAGACACTTCTGGCTGATTCCATAGAAATTGGAGAGCCCAATCTGCGAGAGATCGCTTAATATGAGCTTTTTTTATGACATCCTCTACTTCGAAAAATGAGCGCGTTAATTTTCCTCCCCAGAGGGGTTCCATAATAATCATCGCAATCCCTTTATCCGCAGCATATTTCAAACCCTTTACTCCTGCTTGATAATTAATGTCGAAGTAATTATACTGAATTTGAGCGGCGTCCCAATCATAATAATCAATGATTTCTTTGAAAACCTTTAACGAATCATGGAATGAAAATCCAATATGCTTGACTAACCCATTCCCTCTTGCTTCCTCCATCTTTTTAATTAAATTGCACTTTTTAACAATCTCAAAATGGCTTTTCCCAAGAGAATGAAAGAGGTAAATATCTAAATAATCAGTTTGTAGTTTTTTAAGTTGTTTTACTAAGAACGTATCAAAATCGTTCTCATCCTTTATTAACCACGTTGGAAGTTTCGTAACTAACTTCACTTTTTCCCGATAGCCGTCTTTAAGTGCTTCTCCAACTACTATTTCGCTTTCTCCCTCATGATAAGGCCAAGCAGTGTCGATATAATTGATTCCATTATCAATGCCATACCTTATCATCTCTATTGCGTACTCTTTATTTATTACTTGCCTACTTTCATTTGTCTTTTCATCTTTTACGTTTATTGTTGGCAACCGCATGCACCCAAAACCTAAGGCTGAAACCTCCCAATCTAGATTGCCCATCCTTCTATACTTCATAATACTCCATCTTTTATGGTTTATCTAATAGTAAAAATTTTAAATTCAACACATAATTTAATACTATGGAAGATATTTTCAATCAAAAGGTTAATGGTTTAGCATCATGCAAAAAATCATACATATTAAGCTAGAGCTTGAGTGTAATGTTCACCGAGCGTTTGAGTTTTTTACAGCTAATGAATTATTAGAAAAGTGGCTCACAGAAAAAGCCGATGTTCAACCACATTTAGGAGGGAAATATGAGCTCTTCTGGGAGCCTGAAAATAAAGAAATTAATAGCACGATTGGGTGCAAAATCACCGGATTTGAAGAAGATACCTTTATCTCATTTGAATGGAAAGGACCAGTACAGTTTAAATCCTTTATGAATACAGCCGAACCCCTGACGCATGTGATTATCACCTTCAATAATGCGGTTGATAATCCAAATAAAACTTTAGTGCAATTGTTTCATACTGGCTGGAGAAATGATGAGAACTGGCTTGAAGCCTACAATTTTTTTGATAGAGCATGGAACAATGCTTTAAATAAGCTTAAGGATGTTTGCGAAAGGAATAATATATAATCTTTATAGATAGGTTAAAAATTCAAGGCTTAAATTCTGTTATTTTATTGATGGTATTGTTTTCTTTCCTATCGAAATAACTCCTTCGTATAGTAAATTCCAAAGAGTTTTTTGATTAATAAGCATTACTCCTTGAGAAAAATAAGTGTGATCTTCGCGCTTTTTATAAGAAAGAAACATATTTATAAGACCAAAAATAATAAATGGCATTCCTCCTATTAGTCTTCGAAATAAGAAATCAAATAATTAAAGGTTTAAGAATTAGGAAAATTCTTGTATAGGAATAAGACAGGAGCAGTTTAATTTTTAAGTTTATTAAAATTTTAATATAGGCTGAAAGGAATTCTATAATCTCTTTTTTTACCAATCCAATTCCCAATAAATCCTCCTATAATAAAAAGAATTATTTGAAATGTTAAATTAAGCCAAACCCCATAAGGTCTAAGATTGTTTAGGAACTGGCAAAAATTGGATAAACCACACATAACTGCGTATATTATCCATAATCCAAACCCAATTGGAGTGATTCCAAATAAAATGAAAACTATTTTATTTACCTTCTTAGAAGGTCTTACGCGGAAATAATAGGCACCACCCAAGACTAATGAAAATAGAATTTCATAGAAAATAATACGTACAAATTCGGTATGTAAGAAAAAATAAGAAAAAACTCCCGAACCGACCATCGAAATAGCAGTCAATATCCAAAACGGTTTCCACCATTTAGGTTTTGAAGGTTTTTGATCATTTTGGTTTGGTAAATTTTCATTGTTTTTTTCACTCATTTTAGTCAATTAAGAATTATGTTTATTAACCTATTAAATAAAACGAAGATTTTATTCTTGAGCTTTAAATGATTAAAAATGATTCATTTTAGAATAAAACTTCAATACTAATGTTTGAGCAGAATCATTATTTTGAAGAAAAAAATAAAGTAATCCTCATTTAACTATGATTTTTGGTTATTTTAACTAAGGAAAGACTTCTCTAAGCTTTTTAATATCATTATTTTCTCTTAAATCGAAATATGCATTAATGAGATGTAAAAATTCGATTGTATTGTTTTTAAGGGTTAGGTTGTGAGATTCTCTAATTTTAACTTTTTTAAAAATATTATAATCAATTATAATGTTTTCACATTTGAAAATAATAAGAACTGGGATGTTCCATCCTTCTATAAGTAAAAAATCTTCAATATCTCTTATCCTAATCAGCCCAATATTATACTCACGTTTAACAATATAATAGGGTTCCATATAAGTTCCTTTTCCCTCAATAATTCCATCGTTTAACAGACCTTTCAAACTTTTCGTATCAATAAACAAAACACCATGAGCAAAATATGTGATATCTTCCCGATGTTTATAAGAAGTATACATTTGTACAATACCCCAAATTAATAACGGCAACCCCCCGATTAAGTACCGAGATAAGTAATCAAAAAACATAGTATCTTGATTTGATGGTTCAATAAAAAAAAAGATTAATCCTACCACTGGAACACTTAAACCAACAATTACCAGCAATAATCCAGAATAAAATGCACCTTTCCATCTTTCCAATAATTTCACCCTACTATTATAGTTTAAAATTTTTAGTTAAAAAAGCTTTTGCATTTATGGTTAAATAGTAAACTAAACAACTTTCCTCAGTCCCATCTGTTACCTGAAGAATTTAACGGAGTTTGATCCAATTGCCAAGAAGATGATGATGAACCAAGCAAAGACAAGGATCATAGCAGAATGCCTCCTCCTCCAGGAGAACTGGACTTCGTCTCACGATTCGGTCCGTTTGCATTAATACTTGCTTTCGCTGCGTTCATCGGAAAAAAACTGTTCCCAACGAAATTCAGATAAAGAGATTAAAATTTAATTACTATCTTTTTTTTTTTATTTGTGAATTCTTGCACATACTTAATTACATTCTCTGAAAGTGGATTTCCCTCTAAAAATATAACGATGTGGTTAATTCTCTTTTCCAATCCCTTAATCTGCGAAATCCTATTATTGCTTAGAGTTAAAGACTCCAAAGCTTCCAACTGCGCTATGTTTTCTAAAATCTCGATCTCATTCATATCTAAATCTAACCTTTCTAATTTTGTTAATCCTTCAAGGCCCTCTATCTTTTTTACCCTATTTTCTGCAAGATCCAAATCTTCTAAATTTGTTAAAGTCTCCAATCCACTTATTTTAGTAATCTTATTCCCAGCCAAATATATAGTTCTAATATTAGTTAAATTTTCCAAACCCTTAATTTCTTGAATCTTATTAAAATTTAAGGCAAGAAACTCCAAATTTTTTAGAGAATCTAAATTCTTAATTTCTCTGATCGCATTCGACTCTAAGTGCAACTCGTTTAACTTCTGCAAACCCTCTGATCCAGCTATTTCTGTCAATTTACTGCCCATTAAAGCCAAAATCTCTAAATTTTTTAATTTATTAACATGCTTCATCTCCTTTAGCTCACTTTGTCTAATACCCAAATGTATAAGCTTAGTAAACTTCTCAATCCCTTCAAGATCTTCAAGAGACGTATATGTTAATGAGATTCGCTCTAATCTTTCAAAATTAAAGATTCCTTCGAAATCGCCAATCTTTTTTATATCTTCGGGAGGAAATTCCATCTCAAACTCGACTACGTACCCGTCCTTGAAATAAACCACAAGAGTGCCCCAAATTTCATAATATACATCAATAAATACCACAGTTTGAAAGTTAATGAGTATGTCCATTAAATGCTCAGTCGAAAACTCCGATATTTCCCTATTTTTAAAAATTTCTTTGTAATCGGCAATTAGACCGTTGATAAACGATTTATGTAAATGGTGAAACTGTTTGATATACCCTAAAACAATATTATCCAGCTCCTCTAGTAAAAATGTCCGTAAAAAGTCTGGTTTGTACCTCAGAAGTGAACGCAACACCTTCGCAAGCTGATATGGCGAACTAAAGTGCTCTAAAATCCATTTAATCGATTTTAAACCCCTTTCAAAATAGCTCTTTATTATTATCTCAGCGGAAAGAGCGCTTATTTCATAATCCGAATCAGATACTGCCAATTCTTCAAATGTATCAAATAAACCTTCATCTTCCATCTCTAATTGGTTTAAAAGCTCAATACTTTTGACTCGCTCTTCCTTCTTTTCACTGTTTTTTATATAGGAGATCAAGAGTGCAATGGCATCGCTTTTTGCTAAATCCCCCCGCTTTAGCCCATTAATTATCTCTTCTGGACTTGGTTTCGGCATTACACTAATAATGTAGAAACTAAACTATTTAAATATATACTATTATACGAATTAATGAATTCTCTAAATATTGTTGAATTTATTGAAACTTTGAAAGAAATACCAGACTTTCGCATGCATAAAAGGTATTTATAATATAAAATCAAAACATTTAAATACTTATTGTCATACTTAGTTATTAACGAATGATTGTCAATTAAGGATTGACGAGAAATAATAGAAAAATAAAATGGTAAAAAATATGGTGTTTGAAGACTTTTATGGAGATTTTTTTAACCAAAGGAAAGCATTGGAAGATCCTAATAATAAGGTGGCTATATCAAGGCAAGAATACAAGAGACTAAAGGATATAGCAACCAATTACGAAATTTTAGCAAAAAAGTTAGATCAAGCCCAAGCTGAAAAAACAGCGCTTCATAAGGAGCTTAACGATTTAAAAGACGACGGTCGGCGGCTAAAAGAGTTAAAGGAGAAGACGGACAAGTACTTAAATTCACTGGTGAGAACGCAAGCGGATTTTGAAAATTATAAAAAATCAGTTCAGCGTGATAAAGAGCACTATGACACGATACTTAAGGAAAAAATCGTTAAAAAGCTAATAAATCATTATGAAGATTTATTGCGAGCTTTAAAAATCTTAGAAGTCAATAATAGTGATGAGTCAATACAAAAAGGATTCAAAATGATCATTAGCAATTTCGAGAAGATTCTTGAAGAGGAAGGGGTTAAACCGATGAATTGTAAAGGGGAAAAATTTGATCCGTATAAGCATGATGCGATTTTGGTAGAAGAGAATAATGATCTTCCAGAAAATACTATTTTAGAAGAAATTGATAAAGGTTATTATTTAAATAACAAGGTATTGAAACCCGCAAGGGTGAAAGTATCAAAAATTAAAGATGTAATTTAAAAATGAAATTTAAAATAAAAAATCAAAACAAAAAATTGAATAAATAATTAAATAAAAAATTAAAAAATAAAAAATAAAAAAGGAGTGAAAAAGTATGAGTAAAATCATAGGAATTGACCTTGGAACTTCAAATTCAGCAGCAGCTGTATTAATTGGTGGAAAACCAACGATTATACCGAGTGCTGAGGGAAGCACATTAGGTGGGAAAGCCTTTCCTTCAGTAGTAGCCTTTACAAAGGACGGGCAGAGACTTGTTGGTGAGCCAGCTCGAAGACAAGCGATTTCCAATCCTGACAGAACAATTACCGCAATTAAACGAAAGATGGGGACTTCATATAAAGTGACCATTGACGGTAAGGATTACACACCTCAGGAGATTTCAGCAATGATATTACGTAAAATCAGGGAAGATGCGAGTGCGTACTTAGGAGAAGAGGTTACAGAAGCGATAATTACCGTACCGGCATATTTCAATGATAATCAGAGACAAGCTACCAAAGATGCGGGAAGGATCGCGGGATTAGATGTTAAACGTTTAATTAACGAGCCCACTGCCGCAGCAATAGCTTATGGATTAGATAAGAAAGATGCGCATATGAAAATAGCCGTATTGGATTTAGGTGGAGGTACATTTGATGTTACAATTATGGAGATGGATAATCAAATTTTTGAAGTTATCTCTACCGCAGGAGACACACAGTTAGGCGGTACTGATATGGATAAAATTCTTGTAGATTACATTGTTGATGAATTCAAAAAAACTGAAGGTGTTGATTTGCGAAGTGATTCGATGGCAATGCAACGAATACAAGAAGCAGCAGAACGAGCTAAAATTGAGTTGTCTACTTCAATTACAACTGATCTCAACTTACCTTATATTACAGCTACAAATACAGGTGCGAAACATCTAAACATGAACCTTACGAGAGCAAAATTAGAACAATTAATCGATCCGGTTATAACGCGCTTGGAAGCACCTATTATTAAAGCATTAAGAGATGCAGGTCTTCAGAAGGGTGAAGTCGATAAAGTAATTTTAGTCGGAGGTCCTACTCGAATGCCCAGTGTTCAAGATAAGTTTGAATCATTTTTAGGCAGAAAACCCGAGCGAAGCATTGATCCAATGGAATGTGTAGCAATTGGCGCCGCAGTTCAAGGAGGAGTACTAACTGGTGAAGTCGAAGATTTACTATTACTCGATGTTACGCCATTATCCTTAGGAGTTGAGACTTTAGGTGGAGTGTTTACCAAATTAATCGATAGAAACACAACGATTCCAACGAAGAAGAAAGAGACATTCTCTACAGCAGCAGACAATCAACCCGCCGTTGAGATTCATGTATTACAAGGAGAGCGACCAAAAGCCTTAGATAATATTACTTTAGGTAAATTTCATTTAACGGGAATCCCTCCCGCACCTCGAGGCGTTCCTCAGATTGAGGTCACTTTTGATATTGATCAAAATGGAATACTTAACGTATCAGCACAAGATAAAGGTACAGGAAAAATGCAATCAATCACGATAACTGCATCAACGAAAATGTCTGAAGATGATATTGAACAAAAAGTACGTGAAGCCGAGAGACATGCTGAAGATGATAGAAAATTCAAAGAATTAACTGAAGCGAAAAATCAAGCAGAAGCATTGATTTATCAAACAGAGAAATTATTAAAAGATAATGAATCAGTGATTGGAGATTTGAAATCGAGAATTCTAGAAAAGATTTCTGAATTACGAAGTGCCGTTGAAGCTGAAGACGTAAAACGAATTAAATCCACAAGTGAGGCTTTACAGAAGTCACTACATGAAGTATCTTCAAGAATGTACGGACAACAACAAGGAAGTCAAGGACCACCTCCCGGAGGGATGGGTGGAGCACCACCTGGAGCGAACCATGGAAATCAAGGTAAATCAAAAGATGAAATCGAAGAAGAGCAATTTCGAAAAGCCACAGGTCAAGATGATAATGTAGTAGATGCAGATTATGAATAAATTTTTTTATTTTTATAATATTTTTTTTAAAATTTAGTAAAATTTGTTATGGGGTTGTATATAATGCCAAAAGATTATTATAGTGTTTTAGAAATAGATAAAAGTGCAACAAAAGAGGAAATTAAGAGAGCTTTCCGTAAATTGGCTCGTAAGTATCATCCAGATGTAAATCCTGATGAGGCAAAATCGGGTGAAAAGTTTAAGGAAATTAATGAAGCATATAGTGTTTTAAGTGATGATAAGAAGCGAGAAATGTATGATAAATTTGGAGTTGTAGATGGAGAGCAATTCAATTATCAACAGTACGCTAATAATCCAGAAGGACAACAGGTATATCAAAGTCCTGATGGATCGACATATTATTATTCAACTTCAGGAGGTCCTGGAGGATTTGATTTTAGTGAGATTTTTGGCTCAAACAAAAAGCGAGGTAAAAGAACTGCCAATTATGACTTTTTTAATGATCTAGGAGATATTTTTGATGTATTTTCTAATTATGGAGGCAGTACTAGAGCAAGACCTTCTGGAACTCAGAATTATCCCCGTGAGGGAGAAGATTTACGTTATGATATGGAAATAAGTTTTATGGACGCCTTTAATGGAGGAAAAAAGAGAGTTCAATATAAAGACCCTCTTACGGGAGAAAATAAAACTCTTACTGTCACTATTCCAAGAGGAGTTAGAGACGATCAAAAATTACGATTAAAAGGAAAAGGAATACCTGGCCATAATGGTGGAGAACCTGGTGATTTATATATCATACTTCATGTATCTGGTCATGACATTTTTAAAAGAGATGAGGATGATATCTTTTTAGAACAAGAAATTCCTTTTACAACAGCGGTACTTGGAGGGAAAGTACAAGTACCTGGAATAGAAAAATCAAGCAGTGTAACTGTTCCTCCTGGAACGAAAGATTCCACTATTTTACGATTAAAAAATAAAGGTTTTTATAAGTTAAATTCTGAGGAGAGAGGTAATCAATTAGTTAAGATTAAAATTCAAGTTCCGAAAAAATTAAATCGAAAACAGAAGGAACTAATTGAAAAATTAAAAGGAGAAGGTTTATAGGAATAATATAGGAGGGAGATAAGAGTATGATGAAATTTGATAAATTTACAATTAAAGTTCAAGAAGCAATAATGTCTGCAAAGTCATTAGCGCAAACTAATGATAATCAGCAGATTGAGCCAGTACATTTATTATTAAGTTTAATAGAACAAGAGGATGGAATTACCAAACCGCTTTTTCAGAAATTAGGTGTAAATATTGACAAATTATTATTTGATTTGAAAAGGGATCTTGAAAAATTACCAAAGGTGACTGGATCTGGAGCAACTGATGTTTCAATGTCATCAAATACTGCTAAATTATTTGATATGGCGTGGAAAGAAGCAGAGTTGTTAAAAGATCAGTTTTTGAGCACAGAGCATTTATTGTTAGCAATTTCGAAAATGGAAACTTTATCGGAATATGCAATATTAAAACGTTTTGGGATAACCAGTGAAAGGATAATGCAAGCTCTTACGAGCATTCGTGGAAGTCAAAATGTTACAGATCAAGATCCAGAAGGAAAATATCGAGCAATAGAGAAATATAGTCGAAATCTTACAGATTTAGCAAAAAGAGGCAAAATCGACCCTGTTATTGGAAGAGATGATGAGATTAGGCGAGTAATGCATATCTTATCAAGAAGGACAAAGAATAATCCTGTGTTAATAGGGGAAGCTGGTGTAGGCAAAACTGCAATAGTTGAGGGTCTTGCACAAAGAATTGCTAATAACGATGTGCCCGAATCACTGAAAAATAAAGAAATTATTGCTATGGATTTAGCAGCATTAATTGCTGGAGCTAAATATCGTGGTGAATTTGAAGATAGATTAAAGGCATTTATTAAAGAAGTTGAGAAAGGAGCTGGAAAATATATCCTTTTTATCGATGAATTACATACGTTAGTGGGTGCTGGAGCCGCTCAAGGTGCAATTGACGCATCTAACATGTTAAAGCCAGCATTAGCGAGAGGTGAACTGAGAGCTGTAGGTGCAACCACACTTGATGAATATCGAAAATATATTGAAAAAGATGCTGCATTAACAAGACGATTTCAAACGGTATTGGTTGAGGAACCATCTGTTGAAGATTCAATTGCGATTTTAAGGGGTTTAAAAGAAAAATATGAAATCCATCATGGAGTAAGGATAACAGATTCCGCAATTATCAGTGCAGTAACACTGTCTCATAGATATATAGCTGATAGGTTTTTACCAGACAAAGCTATAGATTTGATGGATGAAGCAGCTTCACGATTAAGAATAGAAATAGACAGTATGCCAACTGAAATTGATGAAATTGAAAGAAAGAGAATACAGCTAGAAATTCAAAAAGAAGCATTAAAGAAAGAAAACGATAAATCTTGTGAAGAGAAGATTAAAAAAATAGATGAAGAATTAGAGAATCTCAAAGAAGAAAGTGATAAATTAAAGATTCAATGGAATAATGAGAAGAATTTAATTCAAAAAATTAATGATATTAAAAAAAAGATGGAAGAGACAAGGATAGAAGCAGAAAAAGCAGAAAAGCGGGGAGATCTTGGAAAAGCTGCAGAATTAACATATGGTGTGTTAAATCAACAAAAGAAAGATTTAGAGCAATATAATGCGGAACTAGCAGAAATTCAAGAGAATAAAACAATGTTGAAACAAGAAGTTGATTCAGAGGATATAGCAAAAATAGTATCTCAATGGACAGGGATTCCTGTATCACGAATGTTGGAAGGAGAACGCGAAAAGCTGCTAAAAATGGAAGGACGCCTTAAGAAAAGGGTAGTTGGTCAAGATGAAGCTTTAAAGATAATATCCAATGCTATTAGAAGAGCAAGAGCTGGAATTCAAGACCCAAATCGCCCAATTGGTACGTTTATATTTATGGGACCAACTGGAGTAGGAAAAACAGAGACCGCAAAAGCTTTAGCTGAATTTCTTTTTGACGATGAAAATGCGATGATAAGGATTGATATGTCTGAATATATGGAAAAGCATAGTGTAGCTAGATTAATAGGCGCACCTCCCGGATATGTTGGTTATGATGAGGGTGGTTATTTAACAGAAGCTATTCGGAGAAGACCTTATTCAGTAATATTATTTGATGAAATAGAGAAAGCACATCCCGATGTCTTTAACATTCTGCTCCAAATCATGGATGATGGAAGATTAACTGATGGTCATGGAAGAACAGTTGATTTTAAAAACTCAATAATTATTATGACAAGTAATGTCGGAAGTCAATATATTTTAGATTCTCGTCAAAAAGATCAAACCAAACATAAAGAAGAGATACTGAAAACTCTTAAAAGCTACTTCAGACCTGAATTTCTCAATCGAGTTGATGAAATAGTAGTATTTAATTTCTTAGATGAAGAACAGATTAAAAAGATCGTTGATATCCAAATTAGAAACCTAAATAAAATATTAGTTGAACATAACATTAAGATAGAATTGACAGAATCCGCGAAAGAGTTGCTTGCCAAAAATGGTTTTGATCCAGATTATGGAGCAAGACCATTGAAAAGAGCCATTCAACAATATATTCAAAATCCTTTATCGCTTAAACTTTTAGAGGGAGAATTTGGGGATGAGGATCTAATAAAAGTTGATGTAGATAAAACTGGAAATTTAAGTTTTGAAAAAACTGGAACAAAGAGGAGTGATTAACGTGGATGCAAAAGTAAATAATTTAAAAACCATTTCAAATCTCTGTCCTGAATGTGGAGGCAGTATAATATCTCTAATAGAAACAGGAGATATTATTTGTAATGAGTGTGGATTGGTAATCGATGAAAAGCGAGTTGATTTTACACATAATGGAAGGAGAGCTTATACTAATGATGAAAGGAATAGTAGAGAACGAACTGGCGCTCCAATCTCTGTATTATTACCAGATATTGGTTTGACCACTACAATTGATAAAAGCAAAATAAATAACCCTGATTTGAAAAGAGCAGCCAAATGGAACACAAGAATGAATTGGGAAAAAAGGAATATATTAATCGCTACTACTGAATTAAAAAGAATAGGCAGCAAATTAAACTTACCCAATCATGTGAAAGAGGAAGCAATGCGTATTTATCGAGAAATCCATAAGAGAAATCTACTTCGGGGAAGATCTATCAATTCCATGGTTGCTGCTTGTTTATACTATGCGATAAGAAAATTTACACTCTCGCGTACTATGCAAGAAGTTTTAGAGGAATCGTCAGAG
Organism: uncultured archaeon; assembly: GCA_964447495.1. Classification (GTDB taxonomy): domain Archaea; phylum Asgardarchaeota; class Lokiarchaeia; order Sigyniarchaeales; family SOKP01; genus SOKP01. The sequence continues at coordinate 81,352 of CAYUTF010000001.1, read as the reverse complement.
AATCCAAAAGATGTTCGCAGGTGCTATCGTGTCATTTTGCATGAATTAAATCTGAAAGCGCCTAATACTAATCCCATATCGTTGATTCCAAGATTTATTGTTGATTTAGGCTTGAATAATGAAATTTTGAATTTAACTACTAAAATCGTCAAAGCTTATATCTCTAAATTCGTCTCAAGCAGCGGAAAAGATCCAAAAGGAATTGTTGCTGGAGCACTTTATATAGCATGTAAAATTAAAGGATTGGACCTTACACAACAAAAAATCGCCGAAACAGTTGGAATTACAGAAGTTACTCTCCGTTCCCGAGCTAAAGAATTAAAATCCAAACTTAAAATCCAAATATAAGGCTTTAAAGTTATCATATCTCTATTTTTTAATTAAAAAAGAAAAAAAGAATATTTTTCTTACAAAAATTTGTTACTTTTTACCATATTTTTTGAAGATTACTACTCCTAATATGATTATAATTACTGCCATTAGTGCGACTATTCCTAGTTTACTTATTATTTCCAAGTTAAAAATAGCAGCGCCACCAAATATTGATTCTATTGCACTAGTTACGTAATAACTTGGAAGAAACGCAGCAATTACCTCAGTTGTAGGAGTAAGAGGTATGAAGGTACCAAAAAACATTTGAGGTAAGATGAAAATAAATGATAGTCCTGTTGCAACACCAGCTGATTTTGATATTGACGCTGTAATTAAACCAAGTCCTACAGAGCATATAGATAAGAGCATAATAAAAACAAATGCCAATAGTATTCCATAAATTCCTCCAAGAGGGCGATACCCTATCAAAATAGAGCAAATGAAAACTATGATAACTTGGATAATTGAAAGGATTAAATTTGAAACAATATGACTTCCTATAAATTGCCCAGAAGTAGTAGGTGTAACATTTATTCTTTTAAGTAATCCCAACTCTCTATCATCAGTAAAGGATTGAGCTACGGTCATAATTATAAAAATACAAGCATATGCATAAAGACCAGGAGCAAACATTTCAAATCCAATTCCCGCAAAACTCAATCCAAACACTAATGCTAACACTGCTGGAAAAAGTAAATTGAGAAATAAGTTCGCAGGTTCTCGAATCACTTTTTTTAATTGCATGTTAATTAATGCAAATACTCTTTGTATCATCTTTTACATCCCCTCCAAAATTCTTCTACCGGTTATTTTCAAAAATACTTCTTCTAGATTCTTGGCTTGATGTTGTTTCATTAGTTCTTTAGGAGAACCAAGAGCTATTAATTCTCCATAATCTATAATACCGACTCTATCACATAAGACCTCTGCTTCTTCAATATAGTGAGTTGTTAAGACAATTGTTTTGTTTTGATTTTTAAGCGCTCCAATAAATTCCCAAGATTTACGACGAGCTCGAGGATCCATTCCAACTGTAGGCTCGTCAAGATAAAGTATTTTTGGATCATTTATTAAAGCAATGATAAGATTTAATTGACGTAACATCCCCCCACTATATCCTTTTGCTTTCCTTTTACTTGCTTCTGCTAGCCCTGTTATCTCAAAAAGCTTATCCATACGTTCTTGCATTTCTTTTTTATCCATTTCATAAAGATTTCCAAAGAGTTGTACATTTTCTCTTCCATTAAGGAATTTAAAGACAGAAGGTTCTTGTGGACATAGTCCAATTAATTGTTTAATTTTTTGCAATTCATTCTTGATATTTAGACCATCGATAATGATAGAACCCTTTGTTGGCTTTAATAATCCAACTAGCATATTAATTGTAGTGGTTTTACCTGCACCATTAGGTCCTAAAAGCCCAAAAAGCTCTCCTTTTCTTATCTCAAGATTTAAATCATTAACAGCAATAATCTCATCGAATCTTTTCTCAAGATTTTTAACTATAATTGCTTTTTCTGTATATGATTCAACTTTTTCTTCTGAATTTGATTTTAATTTTTCGTTATTAATTAATTCCATGTTTTTTTCCCTTTTTCTAAATTTTTCATATTTATTATGATTTTTTAGTAATTAAATAATAATTTGGAGTCCGATAGTTGTTATCTATAAGTTAAATAATAAGTTAACTTTTTTCCTTTTTATTAATACTTTTCTGTCAAAAAAGATTGGTTTCATGCGCAAAAGGAAAATCACTAATAAAAAGTTTATAAGAAAAAAAAAAGTTCAATTTGTTATTTGGCCGATTTATTACATCATAAAACCTAAGAGATAAGGGTCATTGGGTAATTTATAGATTTTTAGAATAGATTAGAAATTCGATATAGAGCGCAGCGAAAACTATATCTACGCCAGCAACCATAAGAGTAAGAACTCCTATGTCACCTAATATAAAGTATATTAAACATAAGAGGAAAAAACCGATCTTTGCGATAGTCCCTAAAATCACAATTTCATGATTCTTACTAGTATCCCTACTAACAATAAAATATCCAATACCTAATACAGCGACTAAGAATAATGTACTGTGAAGCCAAATCTTACTAGGAGGAATTGTTATACCGAAGATAGGAAAAATAGACTCCAGAAATATAGACATAACAATTAGGCTACTTGAAGCAAGTATATTCCATATTCCACCAATTAAAAACAAAAATTTGTAATAAATTCTTTTTTCCATGTTATACACCGATGATTCCAAAGTGAATTAAATTAATAAATTGAATTTGCTTTTAAAATATTTAATAATTTTTGTGAAAAATATTTTAACCTTTATTATAAATGATCCCTGTACCCCCGGCAGGATACTGGAAATGTATGGCACCAGCAACACAAACTTGATAGCAAGCAGCACATTCTAAGCATTTATCTTTATAATCTTTAGAAATAAAAATCATATTATCTTCTCTATACCATAAGTTTACCAGGCAAACAAGAATACATTTACCACAATTATTACATTTATTATTATCAATTGAAATAAAATCACCAGTTCCTGGAATATGTTTTATCAACTCATCAATTCTAATATTCATAAATCATTCTTCTTTACTATTTTCTTTTTAGGGAGTAAATCTATAATTTTAGGTATTGCTGACATTAACTTCTGAGGATCCATTATTTTATCAATATCATACTCAAAAATTTTGGCGATAAGAGGAAACACGAACGTCATAATAAATGGTAAAGCTTTTGGCATATAAGATTTTATAGATGCAGCAATCTGACGAACTCGTTTCGCATGTGGTTGTGACCAGTCATAAATCCCTCCTAACGCTTCCATGAACATTGGAATAAACCAACTCATTGTCTCTTTGGGACTAAATGGCAATGCTTTCCAAATATTATAGAGTTCCTCTCCAGTTTCGAAATTGTTATTGAGGATAATGGAGTTACATATAAAGAAAAAGGAAAAACATTGCATGAATTAGTAATATTAAAGCAATAAATACAATTTATACTAAATAAGGTAAAATAATTTATTCTTTATCTTTTTTCTCTAATGCTTTTTTATCGAATAATCTCTTTTTCAGCTTAACAAGAGATCGCTCTTCGTCATATTCTAATACATCAATCTTGACCAATTCGTGAACAGCTCTTAAAACCATTGCTCCAGATATTCCAGTCGTATTTTTAATTTGATCGCGAGTCATCTCTTCTTTATCACCATGCAAGGCATTTTTGTAGTATTTTTCTGTACGATTAAAGTATTTTTTATTTATAAATAAGTAGCTAAATGAATATTTAAGAATAAAAAGTTAAATTAAATATTTTCAAGATGATTTAAAATGGAACAATTTTATGAGGAAGAACCCAATTATTTTGATAAAATTCTTGAAATTACTCAGAATAGGATAACTGAGCTTTCTCGTCACTTGCAAACCTATTTAAATAATAGAAAGGCAACGATTCGTGCAATATGCAGTGATTATAATGAAACTCCAAATCTCTCTTCTATAAATTCAATTCATAAATGGGAAGTGGAACTGAATTTACGAATCCAGGAATATTCTAAATATTTAAAAAATACTATTGGACAAAATGAAGATATTAAATTAAAAATTATATTAATTGCAGAAAAGGCGAAATCATCCCCAAGCTGTTTAGAAGCTAAACTATTCAACGATTTCTTAAGAAATAAAATTAGATTGTGGCAGATATTGCATATACTTTCTGGTTTAGAAATTCACGAGAGGCCTCAATTATTAAAATTAGTACTTAATACATTAACTCGTTTATATCAAGATGAAGAAAAAATAAATGAGGTTATACCAGGTTTTATAAAGCAAATTAAGTTGAATTATCAACAATTAGACCAAGAATATGCAAGATTATGCCTTGGTATAGACAAAGAACAGATTCATCTTAAGAAGAGTAAGGTGATAGTTAGAAAATGATAGATAAGGCTATTCAAGCAACACGAAAAGGATTAAAGGGAGATAGAGTGGCAGTTTGTCCAGAATATGGATGTCTCACCGTAGTAAAGTTAAAACCATTGAAATTTGGGTTATTCGGTATCCGAAAATATCCTAAATGTATAGAACATAAAATTCACTTAGTTTTTGTTGATGAATTTATTGGTGATTTCCTTCAATCGGTAAAGGCTTGTTTATTTGATGTTTCAGTTTTACCTCCAATAGATCTGCTAAATTTGATTAAAGAATCGAGTTCTGGGATATATACATCCCTGTTCCACAAGTGGTTATACTGTTCTCCGATAGGGAGAGGGGCTGATATGGTTCACAAGTATTTAGATTCTTTATCTAGAGCTTATATTAAATCTCTCACAAAAAAGCAATAAAAATTAATCAGTACTGATACGTCCTTAAAAAAGAGAGATAAGTTGATCATACTTGGTTTTAAAAAAATTGAAATGGAATATATTGAGTTTTTAAAGAAGTTATATGATATTTCCGAAAACTTTTACAATATAGAAGAAGTAAAACCTTTTACTCAAAAAGATAAAGATTTAATTAAACATTGGTTGGAAGAGTTTTTAAAATCTATAAGGCTAAATATTAAAAACAATAACCCTACTGAAAATGATGAAGATAAAGCATCTATTATAGCAAAAAAGAAAGAATATGACAAATTCCTTCAAGCAAAGACTTGCCTACTATTAGTAGGCAATTCTCCAGCAGAAATTTCAATTAAGGTTTCTGCTTTTGAGCTTTTTTCAGCTTATCGTGAATTCTTAGATGCGGGAATTTGTCAAAATTTAAACTTTAAAGATTTAAATCAACTTGTTGATGATAAAGATTCAGAATTTATTAAGATAAAAGAAAGTCTTAGGAATATTCAATGGGAAAGGATTTCCTCGGATTGGATAATTGAATATCAAGCGAGATCTTCTGAACCAATTACTAGATTGTTATTAAATCCAAAGAAAGAATGCTCTAAGGATCAAAATCCATTATATAGGCATAGCGAATGGTTAAGATTCCTTTATGAAGATCAGGAATTAAGCTATAGACAAATAGCAAAAATATGTAACGTAGATAAAGGGACAATAATATATTGGGCAAAAAAGCATAAACTACCTAAACGGGAGGATACAGGGAAAGAATGGCTTGATAAACATGGGTACCTTTGCGTTTATACTCCCAAGCAGTATTTTCATCCCGAAATTACCCCTCTTAATCGTGGAGAAGGAAGGTTTATACGGAGAAAACATCAAGTAATAATGGAAGAATATCTTTCAAAAAATCCCCAATTGGAAATCTCTAAAAATTGCATGATTGATGGAAAATATCTAAAAACTGACTGTATAGTTCATCATATAAACTTTAATAAATTAGATAATAGAATAGAAAACTTATGGCTTTTTGAAAGTCAAAAAGAGCACTATAAATCTCTTGAGAGCTTATATAAATGTTTTAGTGACCTCATAAAACTATCCAAAATTATGTTTAAAAATGCTAAATATGTTCTAAGAAAGGATTTTAATATATCTCATATAGGCAATAAAAAAATTGAAGAGATCCTAAAGCCTAGAGGAGAGATTTTTTATGAGGATATCAATAATGTTAAAGAAGAAATAAAAAAAATTAATTGGGAAAAACTTTATTCAAATTGGATAGTTAAATACAGGCAAAACCAATTTTCACCATTCATAGATATACATTTAGATCCTTATTCAGATTGTTCAAAAAAAAATCCTTTGTACAAGCATAGAGGATGGTTAAACCGTTTAGTTAACGATAAAAGATTTAATTTAAGTGATTCTCGGCTTGGAGAATTGTGTAGAATCACAAAAGATAAGGCTAGAGCATGGCGTAGACGCTTAGAAGTTTCAAGAGGTAGGGAATGGGGATTTAAGCGTTATATAAACAAGAAAGGACGTATATTTATTAAACCAAAAAATTATTCAAATCCAACAGCCATAAGAAACAATGGGTGGATATTAGAGCATCAGTATCTTATAGAAGAATTTTTAAAATCTCAAAAGAGTTCGGAGTTAACCAAAAAATGTCTTGATAAAAATGGATTTTTAATTTCAGATATCATAATTCATCATAAAAATTTTGATCCATCTGATAATAGAATAGAAAATTTACTTATCTTATATTCAGAAAGTGATCATAAGACATTAGAATTTACATTACTCGAGTTTGTAGAAGAATTAATAAGAGCTAAACAAATAAGATTTGTTGATGGTGAATATTTAATAAATTATTAATTACATATTATCATCCAATACTTCCTTCGCATATAATCGTTGCCTCAAAGTGACAGTTCCAGTATCAATATCATGTTCTACTAAATTAACATTTGCTAGTTCTTGCACAGCTCTTAAAATATAAGCTCCACCAATACCTGTGGTATTTTTCAATTCTTCTCTTGTCATAACTTCCTTTGCACCATGAAGGACTTTTAAAACCTTATAGTGAGGCTGACCTTGCCAAATCTTCTCTACAAGTACCCGAAAAATTGAAAGTAATGCTTGTATCTTGTCAAAATTTAGTTCCTGTGATTCAGCTTCTTCTGCTAATTTTGCAAATTTTGATAATTCCACCTTAACTTTTTCATATTCTTTTAGCAATCGTGTCTGTTCTTCAGTCATAGTGCCAATTTTTTGCTCTTTTTCCTCTTTTTCTTTCTCTAGTTTTAATTTTTCCGTTTCTAATAATTCTTTATCTCTTTCAAGTTTGTCTTTTTCCTTCTCTAACATTTTCGTTGCTTCTTGAAGTTGTCCCTTCTCGTATTCAAGTAATTCTTTGTCATGACTCAATTGCCCTTTATCATTTTCCAATGCTATTAATTCATTCTTAGCAGACTCTAAAACTTCGATAAATTCTTTGAAGTTTTTTTCTACTGACCTTAAAGTCCCATCAATCACATTTAAAGTATTTTTATCTGACATTAGAATTCACAATATATAATTTCAATGAATTGATATAAATTTAACGCAAAGTCTCCATATAAGGTTTGATTCTATAATAATTAATTTAACCTCTGAATATCGAAAAAGAATATTATATATTGTATTTTCCCGAAACAATTTTAAATATAAAAGGATAATACTATAATCACTATAATAACAAGCAATCATAATATTATGGATAAATTAACCACTACAGACATAAAATTTTTTAAAAGAATTATCATTCTCATCATTTTTTTAGCTATCTCACTTACTTATCTCCATGTCAACAAATTACAAAGTTATAGTCGATATGAACGAATACAATTTGAATCCTCTGGATCTTTTCTGTATGCAAATTTATATTATCCCACAAAATCATTAGATTTTCAAGATAAACGACCCTTATTGATTTATTGTCATGGAATAGGAAGTCAGAGAGATTTTGATTTAAGAATTCCCATTGAATTTACAAAAAGGGGATTTTATGTAGCATCACTTGATTATCAAGGGCATGGTGAGAGTGGTGGTAATGTAATTGATATTAATCCAGTAACAAAAAGACCCGCAATAGCACAAGCCTGTTCAGATTTATTAGATACTTTAGAAACATATTCATTCTATTTGAATGTAAATCTCTCTCAGATCGGTCTCATCGGTCATTCAATGGGAGGGATGGTAGTGCTCATGAATCAAGCACTCGATCCTCGATTCAACATAACAGTTGCTTGGGCACCATTAGTAAATTTCAAACCTCAGCAATTAGGTATTATTCAGAATGAATATTATGAGGATTATATTCCAGTTAATTTAATAAATGAAACTAATACTCATAATCTATTAATCATAATGCATGTTGAAGATGAGATGCTAAATTTTACTGAAAATGCTATTAAGGCCCAAGAATTGACTAATTGTACTGTTATTCCTATAACAACGCCTTTATTAGGTGGTGGGCATCAACTTTTTTCTGATGTTGTCTTAATTGAATCTATTGAATGGTTTGAAAATTATTTTTTCCACTCAGAAATAATTAACGGTCCAATATATATTACGTTTATAATCAATTATGTTGTATTGTTAGTTTGTATGGCTTTACTCTTTTTGATAGTGTTATTACTCACTTCATACATGGCTCAATTTTTTACCTATAAAGATGAGGACCAAGATACTGCACCAACTGAGAACAATCCAAAACACCCCCGAATCCATGAATCATATAAAATAGCCAAAATAGTAATCTATACGGGTATGTTTCTACTTAACTGGGAAATATTTGAAAGAATCTTTGGATTAATTGGTATCTTTTATGCTTCGTTAAATATTACTATAATCTATCTTTTAATTAAAATGATAAATTACTATAACAAACTAAAGCTCGATAAGGTTAAATTTGGGTGGCTTCAATTTAAAACTTTATTGAAATTTCAATTTCGCTTAAAGCATGTTATTTTTGCTCTTTTTGCGAGCTTTTATTTCATTGGAATTTATATACTCTTTTCTTTCTCATATCCATTTGCTTTTATGTGGCCCTCAAATTTTATACAGATTCTTGTTGCTGAACTCGCATTTCCCATATATTTTTCAATCGAAATTTTTTACAGAAAAATACTATATCCCCAGCTCACTTTCTTAAAAACTGAAAGAAAGAAGTCTTTGTGGATTATAGCCATCTCAATTTTCATTCAAATATTTCTGATTTCACTAACCTCTTCATGGTTGTTTTTTCCATCAGTAATATTTTTGTATGCGATTTTTTCAGTTGTAATTATTCAAAATACCCTAATATATGAAAATACGAAGAGCTTTAGTCTTACTATTTTAAGCTCCTTTAATATAATACAATTATTTTTTGCCGCAGTAGTTTCTAACGTGTTAGGAATTAGTACAGTTTTAAAACCATTACTCAATATATAACTTATTAAATTCTATTAACAGAATAAAAATATTTTTGATTCAAGGACTTATGAGTGAACCTAAAGAAGGAAGTAATAGTAAAAGAACAATATTCGGAGTAGCATTGCCTATATTCATAATGGGGTTAGTTTCACTATTTACTGACATCTCAAGTGAATCAATTCAAAGTTTTTTCCCCTTATTTATAATTTCGATAGGAGGAACGGCATTTGTAATCGGGATCATTTCGGGAATAACTGAAGCCATTTCAAACATTCTAAAAGGATTATCGGGATGGATGAGCGATAAAATTAATAGAAGAAAACCGTTTGTAGTAGCTGGTTATACAGTTTCTAATCTTTCAAAACCATTAATGGCTTTCAGTCCTTCTTGGGAAATGGTATTGGGATTGAAAGCTATAGATAGAGCTGGCAAAGGACTTCGAACTTCTGCGAGAGATACGCTTATTTCCTACTATGCTATTGAGAAGGGAAAATCATTTGGTATTCATCGAGCCATGGATACTTTAGGGGCAGTTCTTGGAGCAATTATGGCATTTATTTTATTATATTTTGCATGGACATATCAGCAAATCATCTTGTTCACAATAATACCCGGTATCTGTGCCATTATTTTGATCCTTTTTGTAAAGGACGTGGATTCAGCAAAATTGAAGGAGATAATGAAATTTCAGACTACGTCAACGAGAGTTGATCGAATTGATAAGAACTTTATAAAGTTAATAATCATCCTTGGTGTAATCGAATTTGCATCCATTAATATTTCCTTTTTACAACTCAGGTCCATCGATTACTTATTCGCAGATTTCTTCATACCAGTTCTATATTTGATTTCAAATATTGTTTATATGGCTCTCTCACCATTCATGGGTTCTTTATCGGATAAAATAGGGAGAAAACCAGTGATAATAACGGGTTTGTCCATATTATTAGTATTATCGATCATACTGGCAGTTCCCGTTGAAATTACCCTCTTTTCATTAATCTTAATTATAATAATATGGATAATGTTTGGATTTTATATGGCCTCCGTTGATCCTATTTCAAGAGCCTATATTGCTGACCTTGTCGGAAAAAATAAAAGGGGAAGGGCTTATGGATATTATTATTTTTCGGTGGGGTTAATCTCACTCGGTGAATCTCTAATATTTGGTTTTATCTATAACTCTTTCTCTTACACAGTGGCGTTCATTTATGTATCGATCTTATTACTCCTATGCATTATTATTTTTACCATTACGGATTTTTCAAAAATAATCAAAAAATAATTTTATTTTTCTCTATCTTCACGTATCTGTCCATAGATCTGCTAAATATAAAATCACTTCACATGCTTTCTGCATTGAGATGGTTGGAATATATTCTTTTTTTGAATGAAATAACATCCCGCCGGTGAATAGATTGGGAGTAGGTATTCCCATCTCGCTTAATTTCGCACCATCGGTGCCACCTCTTATTGGATGCATTTTGATCTCTAGCTCTGCCATTTTTATCGCCTCTTTTGCTAAATCGACTACTTTTGGCTGTTTTTCTAAATAAGTCAACATATTTTTATATTGATATTCATACTTGAGATCTATTTTTAATCCAGGATACTTCAATTCATATACAGATTTTAACTGATTTAGGTATTCCTTTTTCTTTTCATTATTCATTGCAGCAAAGTCTCTCAATAATATTAATCCAGTCGCTTTTTCTTCTGTTCCTTGCAATTGCATTAAATGAAAAAAACCCTCTTTTTCTTCCGTATGTTCAGGGGATTGGAATTCGGGAAGATCACTCATAAATCTACTCGCAACATGAATAGCATTTATCATTAAATTCTTTGCATATCCCGGATGAACACTAACACCATTAAAAGTTAAAGTTGCTTTACGTGCATCAAAGCATTCAATCTCTAGCTCTCCCGCATCAGAACCATCTAAAGTATAACATATTTTAGGTAATCGTTGTTTATCTATTTTTAAAGTTCCTTTTCCCACCTCTTCATCTGGTGTAAAACATAGTGTAATCGGTCCGTGCTTTAGTTCAGGATATTTATTCCATACCGAGCATGCTGTTATAATTTCTGCGATACCTGCTTTATCATCAGCACCTAATAAAGAATCTCCCGCAGAGGTAATGATATCATATCCAATATAGCTTTCTAATTCCGGAGAATCTTCGAAGGTTAAAAATAAATCCTTATCATGAGAAAAAAGAATTGGTTTACCATCATAATTTTTATGGATGGTTGGTTTTACATTTTTTCCACTAACCATATTAGATGTGTCTAAATGTGCTATTAGTCCTATTGGGGTTATATTTTCCACTCCTTTAGTTGCTGGTAAATCTGCGTAGACATAGCTATATTCATCTTGAATTATATTTGCTAAATTTAACTCTTCTAATTCTTTAACTATTAATTTTCCTAATTCATATTGATTTTTAGTTGATGGAAAAGTCGTTGAATTCTCATCCGAGGTAGTCCACACCTGAACATATCTTAAAAAACGACTGATCACATCCTCTAATATAAAATCTTTAATTTCTTGGTGAATCATAATTTATCGTGTTAAATAAAAGAGATTTTGACTAATAATTAAAAATATTTTAGTAAATTAATCATTTTCTCTTAACTTTTGCTTCTTCATTTTCTCTAAAAGGAGTCATACTTTATCCAAAATCAACTATCGTGATATTTTTGTCATAAAAAAAGTATAATTTGAATAAGAAAAGAAAGAGATTTTTTAAATATTAATATTTTACCACACGTTTAATTTTTCATCCAAGTTAGTACTATATACAAGAAGATAAGGGATTCCAAGATCAAGTACACTTTGCCAAGCATTAATTATTGGTGCACCTATAAGGACTGCTGTCAACCCGGTAATCTGAGGCAAACCTAAAAATTCTAAACTAATTTGATCGAGAAAAAGTGAAAAAACGGTTAAAAATACTACTACATTAAGTATAACCATAACAAAAATTCTCAATAGAGTTCCTAAAGCTCCATAAATCATTAAATTACGAGGGTTTTTTAATTTTTTACTATTTCTTGTTCCTTCACTTCGTTTATATAACCTTAGGAAGATAATAGGGACACTAATTAAAGATAAAGTTGCTGCTAATTTCATAAGAGGGCCAATTACTCCTGTAGGATCGAATGGCATTAAACCTATAGTTCCAATAATACAACATAAAATGCCAGCCTTTACTCCAAATAGATAAAAACAGACGATCCATACAAGAGATATTAAATCAATGATTGCAATAAACCAACCCGGAATTCTTAACAGATTTGTTAAAGTGGGAGTTAATAAAGTCCCAACTACTATCGAAAGCGCACTAAATAACGCAGCGCCTACAATTTGTAAGGTTAATTGTGATCTTTTAGCCATAAATGATTCTTTTTCTTCAAATATTTCCTTTCCTTCTAAATTAGACATTTTTATCACGAGTTCTAATTACTTTTTATTAGTTAATTGAAATTTCAATTTATTTAAAAGGTTAATGGGTTAAAGATTAGGTCAAAAATTGAGAAAAATTAAGACGTTTTTTGGCTTATATTTTACATCTATATCCCTTTTAGTATTAAACATGAACTCAACTAAGTTTTCACAAATATAATTCTATTCTTTGAAATTATGCTTTTTAAAATTAACATTTTTGATATTTAAAACTACTAATTTATGAGTAGATAATTATTTCAATAATTTTTTTTCCTTAGCATCTAATTCAAGCCAATCACTAATAAGTTTAAGGTGTTTTCTTGAATTAGAAGATAGTTTTTTTAAAAACGGTAATAAATTTTGAATTACTTCAATTTCAGAGATATTATATTTTTCTTTTACCTTATCAACAAATGATTGCTCAGCAGTTGATAGAGAGAAAAACCCTGTCGAAGTAAATCGGGGGAACACGATTCTTCTAAAACCTTCATTTTTTGGATGATATTTTCGGGATAATATGACTCCTCCTGAGAAGAGATCATAAAAATATGGTAAAAGTGACCAGTATTGATTTTTCCGAATTCGACCAAATATTTCATCTGCTAATGATAAGTTTTCATATGCATTTTCTAATTCCTTATTTTTCCTGATAAAAGTGGGTAAATTTTCATTGACCCATTTATAGAGAAAATTATAGTCGACATCTGACTTATCAGTGATCCTTCGAGCCTCTTGTAATGTACTTGCTTTTTGAAACAGATCTCGGATTACAGAGAATATTTCTTCATTACTATCTCTATGTAAATGAGAAATTAAATCCTTATTATCTTTATCTATCCCTCCTTGAGTTATTCCTTGAAGATCATTAATAATTCCCCTTAAATCTCCATTGTTTTTTTCAATTATTAAATCTAAATCCTCTAATTTCAATTCAGTAATTTTTTCTTTTTTTATAATGATTTTTATGATTTTAAGTATTTCATCTTTGGATAATGGATTTATTTCAAATTTGCGTATTTTATTATAAAGGGGTTGAAGATTCTTTTTGTATTCATTTGAACACATAATTATTGGGAATTGTGTATTTTCAACTAGTTCCAAAATGGTAGGAACTGCTCCTCTGTCTGTCACGCCATAAATTCCATCAATTTCGTCTATAAGAATTAGTTTATCTTTTGATATAACAATAAAATCCATAATCCCTCTTGATTTTGTCGTTTCTTTTAATTTGGATTCTAAGGCATCCCTTGTTCTTGTATCCGAGGCATTTGTTTCAACGACCTCCATATTTAAATCATTTGCTAAAGCATATACTATAGAAGTTTTACCAATACCAGGGGGACCTTCTAATAATACCGCTGCTTTTTCTGGAGGAATTTTTAATTCTTCCTTTTGGTGCTTATCATCAGTATTTCGATTAAAGGTTCGGATTTTTTTGTTTTCTTCATTAATTTTATGGATATCATTGAAGAAATTCTTAATGAAAGTCCTTAATTCATCATCTAACGCTACTCTATGGCCATTAACTTTAGCTTGAGGTATTGCCATCTCTCTTATAGATTTTGGACGATATTTCTCGACCCAAGGGATATTTTGATTAGCTTCCAATCTTTTCACCTATAATAGTTCTGCAAAATTACAAATTTTAGCCATTAAATTTGATATTTGAATATCTATATCCATACCATCTATAGCTCTATAATCCGCCTCAGCAATAAGATTAATAATATGATTTCGAGCGTAACGACTAATAGGAAGTTTAAACAATTCTTTCAACAAGAAATTAAACACTTCTTTAGAATTGTATTTATAACTTGTTTGAATTTTTCTTGATAATTCTCTTGCTTTTGGAAAATCTCCTTTTAAGCAAATTAATAAGAGATTTCTTATTAAATCGCTCTGAGAAGTCATTAAATTTTCATATAGTTTATCACTATCAATTTTTTTCCCACTGATACTCGCTAATTGTAGCAAATCAAGAGCATTCGAAATCCTTCCGCCAGTGATATTATAGAGTAACTTAATAGTATTCTCCTCGATATCTAAATCTTCTTTATCCACGATATATCGAATCAAACCATCAAACGCTTCAAATTTAGGAGGTGATATCAAGAAGATTTGGCATCTACTTATAATTGGATCTATAATGGCTGATATCTTTGTAGTAATTAACATCATACGACAATTGGTTCCATAAATCTCCATCAATCTTCTAAAAGCTTGTTGATTTGATCCTAGAGCTTCAAAATTTTTCACAATTAATATTTTAAATGGGACATCTCCCAGTGCTTTTAATTCTATAAATGGTTTGACTTTTATTTGTATAAAGGCAGGCGTCGTAATTGTTTTACCGGCTAAGCTTCCTAATTTACTCGTAGAAACATACGCTTCAGAACGAGCTTGCTTCAATTCTTCACTAGTTAGGGGAACATTAGCATAAACTTTCTGAAAATTACTTTTAAAATATTTCCCTAAGAACGCCTCAGAAAATAATGTTGCGATTGTTGTTTTTCCTATTCCTTCTTGTCCAACAAATAATAAATGAGGAAAATTCCGTTCCTTAATAATATCTGAAAGTCTTTCAATTAAGTCTTTTCTTCCACAAATCTCTTTTAATGAATGTGGTAAATATTTTATGCGCCAAATCGGGATCGTATCACTCACTTATAACACCTTTAGTTAAGTTAATTTTTCTATTATATTTGCCACAAGAGCTATGATCTGAAATTTTTCATCTGCACCTTGACTTATCCTATAGTCAATCTCACCAAAATATGAAATTAATTGATTATAATTTTCCTTTCTGAATTTCAATTCGTTTAAATTCTCAAATAATTGTCTAATTAAATTTCTACTATCAATTTTTTCTAAGTTTCCAATTAATTCTCTGATACTTTTGAAATCTCGATTTATTATCATTTTTTTTAAAATATTCAACGTTTTTTCATCTAAAAAACCCGTTATTCTTAGTAATTCATCAATGTTTAAGTTCTCAATTATTTCTAATGCAACTGCCATTTGTAAGGTATTAATTGCTTTTCTCAAATCTCCTCCTGAAATAAAGAACAGAGTGTCATAAAACTTTTCTTCTGTATCTTTTGGAATATGTAAGTTTTCGTTTTTAACAATAAATTTTAAGCGCTCAATTATCTTCTCCTTCGAAAGCTTCACAAATCTAAATACAGCACATCTGGAGATTATCGGATCTATAATTCGATTAATATAATTACATAATAAAATAAATTTTACGTCCTCAGAAGACTTCTCTATTATCCTCCTCAATGCTTGCTGAACTTGGGTTGGAATATTATCCGCTTCATCTAAGATTATGACTTTTAATACCTTTTTATTTAAAATCATTTTTTGAGCAACAAATTCTTTAATGACATTTCTCACATAATCCATCCTTACAGTGTCAGAAGCATTTAATTCTAACACATTTCGATGGTACAACTCATTCCCAATAATTGCTTTCGCTATTATTAAAGCTGTGCTGGTTTTACCTGTACCTGCAGGACCAGTTAATATCATATGAGGCATACTTGGACTTTCAACAAAACCTTTTAGATTATTGATAGCCACATTTTGACTGACAATATCATTAAATGAATTAGGTCTATACTTTTCAACCCAAGGAATCAATTCTGAATGCATTAATTATCCAACCTGGTTATCCTTAGACAGATCTAACTCTAAGACTTCATATACTTTCTTAAAATTCATTGTCGAATATAGATTAGCTGCTTGCTTCGCCTTTTCTTTTATATTTACTTTAATTTTTTCTACTTTTATCTTTTGAAGATGTTCTATCGCTTTTTCTAAAAGTAATTTTCCTATTCCGATATTCCTATAGTTTTCCTTGAGAAATACTTGCTTAATGTATCCCTCAGATGAACCAAATGGATCAATTCTTAACTCCGCGACAATCATACCAACAACTTCATTGTCTTTATCTTCATCTACAGCAATTAAAATCCCATGTCTTTGTAAGGGATCATATAATCGTCTTCTTATACCCCAATCAAATCTCTTTGGCTCAAAGGTTTGACCAAGCCCTTCAACCAATTCTTTTGTTAATTTCATTAAAGAATCAATATTTTCTGGAGAAGCAATCTCTATTTTTATGCTATTCATGATTATTCAATGCGAATCTATTAATTTTTTTATTAAAACATTATTTGCATACTCAAAATTTAAATTTTCTCAATAAAAATACGTAAATTAAAATCTTTACTACTGATTTTTTTCAATAATTTTTTATTAATTATAATATTTACTCGTCCACCCTAAATTTTTGAACCCGTTTTACAGACAATTTGAGATATAGACCTACTTATCACTTTATTCTAAGAAATACTTAAGCTTAATCTTTAAAAAATAAAGGATCTTCAAAAAAAATACAAATTAATGAATTAACGTGCGGATACTCCATCCCACGCTTTCACTTCAGGATCTTCATAACCACAAGCAGGGCATTTCTGATTAACTTCCCACGCTTCTAAGGCAGGATGTACTCTAGTAAACAGAGAACCACATTGTTTACATACTAAATACTTAGCACCACATCCATCACACATTTTTAGTTGTCCATTCTCAACAAAGCGAAACGTTCTGGACATCCATTCATCATGAACTAATCGGAAAACTTCTCCACCGCATTGGATGCAATGCTTACCATCATCTTCCATTTTTTTTCTCCTTCTACCTTTTTAAAATATATTTTCTTAATCAATAAGATAATAAATAGTATAATTAAAAATAATTGTCTATAAATTTAAATTTACTTAGAAAGTTAAATAAAACTCTTACATAAGAGAATAAAAAAAGAATTAATAATAAAAATCATTACATTTCTAACTTTTTCGCACTTCCATTCATAGAACCTTTTGGATTCACTTTTTCAAGTTCTCCGATCAATTGAAAAACCTTATCGTCATTTAATGCTTCTCCGAACTTTACAAGCATTTCCTTAGATCCAACAAATAATCCCTTACGTTTCATAGGTTTTCCATCATCTTTTAAAGGATTTACTTCTAAGAATAGTAATGCGGGTCTTGTTTTAGTCGCAGGAACTTTTACAACCGAAACTCCTGCCACAGGGGTCTCCATCTTTTCCCAATCTTTTCCACTTTTTAAATGTTCCTTTAGTTGAGCTTCAATGTTAGCCATACTATATCATTCTCCAACTTTGTAAATTTTACATATTATATTATATATTATGTGTTACATATAATACCATATATAAATATTTTTCTATATTTTTTTAGAAAAAAGAAGTAAAAAAGGGAAGTAGGCTAATTTCTTTAATTGAATTTTAACTGAAATTAGAAAATCTTTGACAAAATCTTGTATATATTTAAAATAGATTCTTTCATCACTTTTGTCGTAATACTTGGGGTCATTTTCCATTGAAATCTTTAAATATCACCTCTGTTATATGTTAATATATACCTTCATAATATGATTATAAAATATTTGGAGCTTTGTATGATGAAACTTATTTCAGTTAATTTACCTGAATCCTATTTAAAAGTTTTAGAAATTTTGGTTGCAGAAGGGAAATTTCCAAACAGAAGTGAAGCTATAAGAGTAGGAATAAGAGATCTCATAAAAACAGAATATTTAATTGAAGAATCAGTTAAAAGGAATTTAAATCCAAGTATAATTGAATCCGAAATTTCAACTGAGATTGAAGAATTAATATAACCTTCTATTTTTTTTATTTTTTAATCTTTTTTTTTGCTAAACAGCAGAACCTTTATTCCTCCATCAAATCCCTAATTTTTTTTCTTCTTTCTGCTCTTCTTGCAGCAATTCTCGCTCTCAAATCATCAGTATCAGTTTTAGGCAATTTTTCTTTTACTTCAGGTTTACTACTTTCTACTATGCCGAGCTCTTTTTTATAAGCATCAATTTTTTCATTGAGGAGTGGAATATATTTATCTCCAAGTTTAGTTTCTTCAAGGTTGAAAATAGCTTCATTTAACTCTGAAATAGCTCTCATAAAAAGATTTTTTGATAAAGAAAGCTGTGCCTTATCTAATGCTTTAAAGGCTAATTTATACTTTTCAATGTATTCACTTTTCTCCAGATCTTCAATTGTTATTAAGGGAACTTGGCTGGCATTTTCCAAGATTTTTATCTTACTTTTTATTTGTTTAATTAATTTTTCATTTCCAATTTTTTCTAATTTCCTAATAACTCGTTTTAATTTCAAAATAGCTTCGTTATACTTAAGATCTTTTATAATTAAATTTGTTTCCTCCATCTCTTCCTGAATGATCTTTTCACGTTGTTTTCTTTTTTCTTCTTTTCTAACCTTTTCAAGCTCTTGCTGTTTTATATCCGCCTCTTTCAATAATACCTCTAACTCTTTTTGTTCTTCTACTTTTTTTTCCTGCATTGCCTTGATTTTTTCAGTTTGCTTCATCTCTTTTTTAAGTATGAAAAGTAAATCATTATTAATTCGACTTACCTCATGCTGCCACTCAAGTTTTTCAAATAGATTCCTTCCCATAATATATTTCTCATATGCGGCTTCAAACTTCTTTTTATCTTTTAATTTTGTTCCCTCGCCTAATAATTTATAAGCTTGGTCTGAAATCTCTCTTTCTTTTTCTTTCTCTTTTTGTAATTCTAAAAATTCCTGCTTTCTTTGTTCCTCTTGCATCTTTTTTAAATCTTGAGCTTTTGATATTTGTTGTTTTATTTCAGATTCAATTCTTTTTCTTTCTACTTCTCGTTCTACTAGATATTTCTGTTCTTGCTCGTATTTCTCTTTCTTCTTCTTAATTATATTGACTGATTCACCTATCATTCTTCTACCTTCTGGCCAATTAATTTCTGTAAAAATTTTTTCACTTTCTTTATAAAAGTTAATCGCTTTTTCAAAATTTTTTTGTGATAATTCCTTTTTAGCTAGATCCATAAAATTAAATGCTTGTTCCTTTTTTCCTTCATATTCTAATTGTTGCTTCTTTTTAATTTCAAGGGCTTTAACTTTTTGTTTTAGTAACTCCGCTTCAGCGTCTCTCGCAAGTTTAGATTCAATTTTCATCTTATGTAAGTCTTCTTCTTCTTTTCTAATTCTTTCCTGCTCTAATGCTCTCAATCTTTCATCTGTAATCATCTTTTCCTTATAATGTTCAATAGTATTGATAAGTTGAGATGCTTGTTCAGTCCATCCAATCTCTTCAAACTTTTGTTTTGCGACTTTATAAGTGTTGATGATCTCATGATAAGGAGATTTTATATTTAGTAAATCCTCTTTTTTTCTCAGATCATACTCTTGAGCCATTTTTTCCGCGCGATTAATCAATTCAAATATAAAATCTGCTTCTATTGATTTTTGTTTTTTTAATTTTTCTAATTCAATTCTTTTTTCTTCTTCTTCAAAGAATGGTTCTTTTATAAATTCTTTAGGTTTTTCTGTTATAGAGGCTTCTTTCCTTTTCTTTTCTAATTCCATATCTCTTAGATTATCGTCTCTCGCCTTTTTTTGCTGATATAAACTAATTGTATTATTTAGTTTTAGTGCTTCATCTTTCCATCCAATCTGAAGCAATAATTTTTTTGCTTCTTCATAATTTTTGATTGCTTTATCATATGGACTATGTATATTTAATATTTCTTTTTTAAGGCTTAATTCATAGCTTTTTACTTCATTTTCAGTTTTATTAATTATATCCATAGCTTGATTGAAGATCAATTCGGTTTGGTCAACCTTTTCTTCTGCTGCCTTTAATTCAATATATTTTGAAGGTTCATCAGTTTGCGGCGCTTTCATAGCCTTCTTATATAACAATTGTTTATTGCGCTTTTCTTCTTCTAAATTACGTAATTTGATATCATTATGATTTTTTTCTTGATATATTCTAATCTGGTTAGCATATAATTCTGCTTCCCCTTGCCAACCCCGAGCATATACTTTTTGTCTTATTTCTTTATAAATATCAACTATTTTTGAATATGGACATTCTAAATCAAAATTCCCCCTTTTTATAGCAACTTCATATTCACGAGCCATTTTTTCAGCTGCATTAACCATCTTGTCGATTTCCTGTTCTAATACTACTTCCAGATCTTCTTGCTCAGTTTTCGCTTGTATTTCTTTTAATTTATCAATATCTTCTCTTTCATTATCTTTTCTCATCTGTAATTTATAAGATTCCTCGAAGGCTCTTTTCTCTTTCAATTTTTGTAACTCTAATTTCCTTACTTTGTTTTCTTTTTCATACAATTCTTTATATTTCCTTATTTGAGTATTATATATAGCAACATCTTCACTCCAACCCTTTTGCTTAGCCATTTCTATGATTCGCGAATAAATATTGATGATATCTGGATACTTAGATTCAAGTGTCAAATTTCCTTCTTTAATTGCTTTTTTAAATTTTGAATCATAATCGCGCGCTAGTTTTTCAGCCCGACTAGCCATAAATTCAATTTGATTTTTATATTCGATGTCTTCTTGCTCATTCATTCTTAACTCTTGTGTATGTTTCACTTGTTGAGTATCCAATAGCTCTGGAACCTTAATTTTATGTGATTCTTCATATTCTTTTTGTTTTTGTATTTTTTCTGCCTCAATTTGTCGAATTTTTAAATCTTTAGCCAATAAATCTGTAAACTTTTTGATTTGATCAGTATATATTGCTACTTGATTTTTCCAACCCTTTTCATTTACTTTATCTCTAATTTCTTCATATATATGAATGACTCTTGGATAGATACATTCTTCTAAGAGCTCTCCTTTTTTTATGGCTTTTTTCATACTCACGTCATAATCACGTGCTAACTTTTCAGCTTCATCTATCATCTCAGAGATTTTCTTCTGAAAAAATTCCTCTTCTTGTTTTTTCGTTGCAATCTGGGCTATTCTTTCTGCTTGAGACGCAATAATTTGATCTTCTTGAACCCTTGGACTGTCTATTAATTTTGCTGCCTTTTGTTTTTTGAGCATTTCTTTTTTTTTTTCCTGAGCTTTTATCCTTTCAATTTCTTGAAGATATTTCTCTCTTTCATTCTGTAAAAATAAGATCGTATCACGGATTTTTTTACTCTCATTTACCCAACCGATTTCATCAAACAATGAAGCTCCATTGTTATATAAATTTATAGCGCCATCATATTGATGAAGTTTTGCTAGATCTGAAGCCTTACCGATTATATCATAAGCTTCATTGGATATCTTTTCTTCTCGCTGTTTAGCTTCTTCATACGCTTTAAGTTTATGAGCTTTTATTGCTTCTTCTGAGAGCTCTCCTCCAATATTACTAGGTTCTATAATTTTCTCGATACTTTCAATTTTATTCTTTTGACGCAAAAATTGAGCTTTTTTATTATAGCATTCTTCAATTAAATTATTAATATCCACTATTTGGGAATCATGATTCATTTGTTGAAGGAAAAGAATAATCTCATCGTATATATCTAATGCATCATCAAATTGATTTGAATCTATTAATTTGCTTGCTTCCATTAATAAGTTTGATATATTAATATCCTTCTTTATCATCTCTTTAGGAGAACTTGCATCTAATACTTCAATAGACGATTCTAGAATTTTTTCACTTTCTTCCTGTTTAAATGAGCTCTCTTTCATTATATATACATCAGCTATTTTTGCTCTTAAAGCATTTATTTCCGCCTCTTTCTTAATTTGCTCATATAAACCGATAGCCTGTCGTAATACTTCTATGGCATCATCAAAATAACCAGATTGGATCAGAGTTAACGCGTGTTCAACAATACTATAAGCTTCTGAAGCAATCTCCTCTTCTATATTTTCCATATCTGAGAAAAAAGCATCTTTTGTTAAATCTGATTCATAATTATCGTTATTGTTATTTTCTTCTTCTTTGTTGTTTTTTCCATCCACAATTATCACGAATTATTTTAAAATATCAAAATACAAAAAAATATGCTCTAAACTAAATATCATAATAAATATAATTTTCAAAAAATACTACGTAAATTGAATGTAATATGAGTAAGTTAAAATTTTAAAATACAGCCCTCTTTTCTGTATTAAGAATAATTTTCTAAATTTTTATTTAAATAATCATCACAAATCTTACCCCCCTCACGAGTTAAAATCCAACCGTCTTCATCCCTTTTTGCTAAACCTAATTCTTCTACATCCTTTAAAACTTTCAATACTTCCTCCTCAGTAAGGCGAGCATTAAAGTCTACTTTTAAACTAAATACTACTTCATCAACAGGAACAGTTCCACCAAGTTCATCTTCCATAACTCCTAAAGCTGCGATAACTTTTTGTTGTTCTCCCATATCTTTTTCCATTTCACTTGATACTTCTGATAATAACCAAGGGTATTTATCTAACATCTTCTTAATGGCTTTTTCATTACCACTTTTGAAAATAGTATCAAATTCCTCTCTGATTTTCTTTTTTTTAGCCATATTAATTCACGTTAATAATATAAGAAAAATCCTTAATAAGGGTAGTTGTTTCTAATATTAAAGCATTTTATAATTTTCTAATCATTATAGAATCTAATGTTAGTTAATATTTTTAATTTTAAGTATAAAAAATAAAATAAATAATTGAATTTCTATGGTAAACAATATTAATAGAAAAGATGGAAGATTTGATTACAAACCATTAAAAAAGAAACCACATTTGAGAAAATATCTACTTTATTCCGTTCCAATTATCATAATTGCTCTTATCCTTATCTTTGTTTGGTTGATACCTTCATGGTTTGGACCTATAAACCTTCAAATACAATTATATCAAAATAAAGCAGATACAAATTTCGTGGATATTTATCTTCTTAACTTTTGGTCGACGAAATTCTTCTTTAATAAGACTGCATTAATTGGAGCTTTAATTGGAAGTACAATTATGAGTCTACCTCCAGATAAAATCCTGCTGAGTATTATCGGTACAAAATTAAGGTTTGGAAAACCTTCTTATTTAAAATCAATAATATTTTGGTGGACAATAGGATTCGTAGTTTTCTATTTATTTGGATTTTTATTAGATTCCAATAATCAAGGTTTTTCATGGGTAATTTATTTACTTGAAAATGGAGAATTACAAATATCCCCCACTATCCTTACAGATGCTTTTAATGTCCTATTCAACCCTACGAGTAAAGATTTTACGACAATTTTTATCTATAGCAATTTAATCATACCAATTATAAATTTTATTCTCATGGTATTAATTTTTCGTGCAGTACTAAATATTGCGAAAAATTTTTACCTAAGAAGAAATGACTATTATGTTTTATCTAACATTATAATCATAATTGGATTGTTATTGGGAATTGGATTCTTTGGCTTGCCAACCCTATCTTTAGATGGTATAAGCATCACTCAAAGCTGGTCACTAATATTTGGATTCATTGGTTTAATCGCAGTAGGTGCTTTCGTATACATTTTTGGTAGATTAATCTATTCGAAAGATTCAGGTAAATATATGATTAAAAGGGATAAATGGAAAAAATTGGGGTTCATTGGAGTAGTGTTAACAATTTTAGTTATAATTCCATTATTTATCAGTATTGGCTCCTATATTAACCTTAATAAAACTGATGTATGGATTGATCAACAGTGGACCAGAAAAAATCTAAGAGAAGTCCAATGGACTTCAGATTGCGCGGGTTTAGATATGTTTGAGGATAGACCTATTGAGAATTTTACGTTATCTAAGTTAACATCTAATACTTCTGATGCTGACATACTTCATCAAATTCGTCAGTACGATCAAGATTATGCGGTTCAATTCATCGCGGCAAAAATAGGAACTACCTTTGAAGGTCTCGCAGATTCCGATATTGTCTACTTCAATGGAGGAGAATA
This sequence comes from uncultured archaeon, assembly GCA_964447495.1. Lineage (GTDB taxonomy): Archaea > Asgardarchaeota > Lokiarchaeia > Sigyniarchaeales > SOKP01 > SOKP01. Next base: position 56,882 of record CAYUTF010000001.1, on the reverse strand, counting down.
TTGGGTCGCCCCAAAAACAGTGAGACTCTCACAATTCGAAGGAGATTCTGTGGCTACTCATACTCAATTATATGATCATGTTGAAGGATTTTTAGCATTAAATTCTTCATCAGGAAAATTAGTCAATGTATCAGAAATTTTTGGAGTCTCCGAGAATTATCCTATATTTTTCGGTGAATCTGAAAGTCGACGATTTTTAGAGCAACAAGGTGAATATAGTAGTTTAGGTGCGTATGATAATGGTATACTCCTTGGTACTGAATGGGGTAATGCAATACCAAATAATAAATATAACTATACTGGAGAACCTGACGGAATGCTTACTGGCTTAGAAAGCTTCTGGTATACTGCAAGTTTTGGATTATGGGGGTATGTATTTCAAGAAGAACATTATTATTTAATAAATCGTAATGTTAAAGACAGAGTTTCTGCAATACTCCTTCCAGGATTGACAATTGATAGTGACCCTTATCTCGTTTTTGATAGTCTTAATGGGAAAATGTATTATGCCGTGTCAATATATACTTCACTTAGGATTGGATCATACGCGAGATTTCCTATTTTACGCTTTCTTGGAATATCTCTAATTGATGTGCTGACTGGCGAAATGGAATTTTACAAAAACCCTAATCTTGCTACTTTAAGTGATCCTACATATTTACTTTGGCAAGTGTATCTACAAAAGTATGATTGGCAAGACACTCCCTCTTGGCTTAGGCAGCAACTAAGATATCCCGAAGATTTATTCGAAACACAGCTTGAAGCAAATTATATTTATCACGTAGATAATCCTACAACGTGGAGAAGAGCTGATGATTTTCAAGAAAGACCCGAAGATGGAGATTTATTCTATATTGAAACAGATTTAGGAGAAGGTATTGAATATGTTGGATTAGATTTAGTTGAATATCAAGGATTAGAAGCAAGAACTTTAGCTGGGATGTATTTTGTAAGACATGGGAGTCACTTTGGAGAAGCTATATTTTATAGCACACGAACTTCACAAGATAAACTTATTGGACCTAAAACAGCAAGAGATACATATACATCTGAAGCTAGTCAGCGACTTTTTACGGTAATTGATAGACGGAATGGAAATACCTTAATTTATCCTCTCGGGGGCTCAATTTACTATTATATTCCTACGTATAGTAATGTGGAAGGTCTACAAGAATTACAATTAGCCGGATTTGTCGAAGCTTTTACTAGGGAAGTAGGGTATGGCGTTGATGCATACGATGCATATTATGATTTAGAGAATTTTCCTCCAGGCACTTTTTCACTGTTCTCTAATGCTGGAAACCCTGATATTGATGGCAACTTCATTTTAAATTGGTCCGCATCTAATTTTGCAGATACGTATTCTGTATATCAAAATAATACATTAATTGCTGAGGATTTATCTGTATCTCAAAGAAATTTCCAAATTACTGACTTGACGGATGGTACTTATAATTTCTATGTTATCGCAAAAAATAAATATGGTACGAGGAATTCAAACAATATAACAGTTAATATTATACTGTTACCAATTTCATTCGACTTCGAATTAGATGATTCAATGACTTATCCGTCTCATCCAGCAACTTTTCGAATATTTTTAGAAAACTTTAACACCAACTTTTCCGCACCACCAATACAAAACATCCAAGTCAACTTAACACTTTATACAGCAGTTCCAGGCGTTGATTTCTCCATCCAAGTCCCACCAGCTTATACGACCTCAAATTTCTCTTATACATTTATGCAAGGTTCAATCCAATACTACGCTGTTAACTTTACACTAATTGATAGTATTGATTTAAATTCAGGGGAAATTATCGGATTAAACGGGTTACTGGAGTCTTCTGTTGGAGATATAATTGTAAGATTTAGATGGACTTTAATCGTCGATGGTTTTGTCTTATATACATCAAGTATAAGTATCTTAACAGTTCTAACTTAATTTTTTTTTAATTTTTCTTTTATCTTAAGTATTAGAAGAAAAGGCTAATTTAAAAAGGAAAATTCTATAAGTAGTACAATTATTTATTTAAATTGGCTAAATATTGTTCTATTTCTTCTTTATTGCACATATGAAACATTTTATCTTCAGATTTAATGTATGCTAAGCGAATATTTTCCTTTGTTGCTTCTTCATCAATAGATTCTTTTAATGCGTTAAGAGTTAAATTTACTACTTCGGCAAAACTCAATCCTGGTTTGTAATGTTCTTTAAGATATTCTCTTGCTTTCGCCTCTCCACTTCCTAACGCATAGCTTTTAAAGGAACGATATATTCCACTTGGTGATGTAGTATAAATCTGTGTTCCTGCAGGATCAATAGCAATAAAGAATAGAGCACAACCAAAAGGTCTTATTCCGCCAAATTGTGTGTATTGTTGTTTAATATCGGCGATAGACTTAACCAACATATTAAGTCGAACTGGCTCATCGTAGGTTAATCTGAAAGATTGAGCTTGCACACGCGCATAATTAATAAGCATTCGGGAATCGGCATGTAACCCAGAAATTGCTACGCCAATATGCTCATCTACTTGAAATAATTTATCAATTTCGTCAGCATCCATTAATTTTGATGGAATTTTAATTTGCGCCGCAAGAGCTACACTATCTTTAGATTTTACTGCAACTGCTAAGGTTCCTCGCCGAACAGCTTCTAAAGCATACTCTACTTGGAATAAGCGACCCTCGGGAGAGAATACAGTAAGGGCTCTATCATATTTAACTTGTCCGCCACCAATCATAATTTAATTCTCAAACTCCTAAAATTACTATAATCCATTTTTAGTTCTAAAATAATTAATATTTAACAATTAATTAATAAATAAGAATTTAATGTTTATAACAAATTAATTCCTAAATTTTTCCAGAACGTCTCAAAATTTCTAAAGTGAGTAGCTTAAACACCTCTTCTACAGAATCTCCTTCTTTAGCACTGGTTTCGAAATACTTCTTAGCATTAAGTTCATTTTTAAACGCCTCTCCATCTTGATTTGCCACTTCTCTTTTCCCTATCCTTGCTAAATCGATTTTATTTCCCACTAAGAGACTGGTCTTCTGTCCAACTACTTTTTCAACCTCGCTTTTCCATTCATTTAGATCTGCAAAAGAAGATCTTCTTGTCAAATCAAATACGTAAATTATTCCCGTAGCCCCCCTATAAAATGGAGGTCGTACAAAACTGAAATGTTTTTGGCCCGCAAGGTCCCAAATCTGAAGTTTTACCTGGAACTGGGGGTAATCCTGAAGGTATACTGTCTTGGTTGAGAAATTTGACCCAATTGTCATTATATAATTATCTTTAAAGGAATTTTCGCAATACCTCAATACCATAGAAGTCTTCCCAACACCTCCGTTGCCCACGACGCAGATCTTATAGATATAGGACTTTAATGCTTGCATGGTGTTATGAATTTAAAGAATTAATTTAGTGAATTATATTATTATACTATAATCACTAAATAAAAATAATAGTATTAAATATTTTTTCTATTTTTTAAGCAAGTCTATAATAATTTTAGAGAATTGCGAATTATGAATGAGTTAGATGAAAAAATCCAAAAAGTTGCTGAATTAATACTTAAATCACAGGCTATAGTGATATTAACTGGGGCCGGTATGAGTACCGAATCAGGGATTGCTGATTTTAGATCACCCGGTACCGGTTTGTGGGAAAAAGTTGACCCTTATGAATTCGGAAGCGTGAATTCCTATATTGCAAATACTTCTAAAAACCTAAAATTTATGCTTGAAATGGGTATGAATATATTTCGTGCAAAACCGAATAAGGGACATAAAGCAATAACAAAATTACAGAAACTGGGGAAAGTAAAAGGTATTCTCACTCAAAATATTGATGGAATTCACCAAAAAGCTCATTCAAAGAATATAGTTGAATTACATGGAACTGCTAACGAATCGAAATGCTTGAGATGCCATAAAGTTTACCCCATAACCTCAATGATAAATCAAGTTTTGCAAGGCAATTATTCTCCATCATGTGAAGTATGCCATGGGTTATTGAAGCCAAATGCAATCTTTTTTGGAGAACCTTTACTCTCAGAGACCTTGATCAAAGCAGATCAAATGATTAATGACTGCGATTTGCTAATTATTCTTGGAAGCTCTTTACTAGTTTATCCCGTAGCGTCATATCCAGATAAGGCATTAGCGGTTGGAGCGAAATTAGTCATAATCAACATCCAAGAAACACATATTGACAAGTACGCAGAAGTGGTAATCCATGATAAAATAGGTGACGTGTTTCCTTTAATTGTTGAGACCGTAATAAACGTTATGAAAGACTAAGTGATATGAATAAAAGAGTTGAATGGTAAATTTAATGGTCAAGTCTTATGCAAAATCAAAAAAAGAACTCATTAAAATCTAATTTCCGTAAATATAAACGCATTTTATTAAGTCACCACCCAGAATGTGATGAATATAAGAATCACACTATAAAAATAGGGACCTTGAGATTTTGTATTGGATGTTATATTGGATATCCAACTGCAATAATTGGTATTGTATTATTTCACGTATTTAAAATTTATCTTCTATTTAATTCAACAACTCTTTTATTATTTGGGATAATTTTTTTTTCTTTTTTTATACTTAGTCCGCTAAATCTGACAAAGATAAAAGCTGTCAAAATAATACAGAAATTTTTCATCGGAATAGGCTCAGTTTTTCTATTTTGGTGGATATGGACGTTTTCTTCTAATATTTTTGTTAATCTCCTTAATTTTATATTAATATTCGGGATACTCATCGTAATTTTGAATGGATACCATGCCTATAATTTTCTAAAAACATGTAAAAATTGTGAATATAACGCTAATTGGAAAGTGTGTCCTGGTTTCCATACGATTTATAATAATAATTAAAAATTAAAATTCTAAAAGGCCCTCCTAATATGCTACTCCTAGGATAGCATTACAATAGGTACATTTGAGTAACGTATGGACTCCCCATTTAACACTAATGATATTCTCTTTCTCTAATTCTTTATTACAAAACCCACATTTTAACGTTGTTTCCTTCTTCATTCTGTTTTACTCCTTATTTATCTTATATTGGTTTACAGATTTTAAAAATTAGCATTTATTCGGGAATTAGGTTATACTCCATTTATATATAGGGTTAAATCTTAACATTTTTTAACAAAAAAAAGAGAGTTATTAAAATATTTTTAATTTCGAAGAATCTTCTTATCTATCTTCCCTACAGTCGTAAGAGGTAACTCTTTCGAAATTTCTATTATTTTTGGTACTTCATAAGGCGCGCAATTCTCCTTCGCAAAAGCTATTATATCTTCTCTTAAAGTTGCCTCATTGCCATCATATTCATAATCCGGATTCAATTGGATATATGCTTTAACAATTTCAGAACCAGGTCTATCGGGATTCGGAACGCCAATTAAAGCTACTATACCGACAGCGGGGTGCTTAACTAGGGTATCTTCAACTTTCGCTGAAAATACCTTAAACCCTCCCACAATTATCATATCTTTGGTCCTATCAACTATTTTTAAATAGCCCTCCTCATCCATTACCCCAATATCACCAGTGTGCATAAAGCCATCTGCATCAATCGCTTTAGCCGTCTCTTCAGGTTTGTTATAATAACCTTTCATTACCATAGCCCCTCGCACGCAGATCTCCCCTGGTTCTCCTAAGGGTACCAAATTACCCGATTCAGGATCCATCAGTTTTAGTTCTGTATTTAATAATGGTAAGCCAATCGAACCAAGCATGCGCTTGCCCCACATCGGATTCATCGTAGTGAGTGGCGACGTTTCAGTCATACCATACACTTCTAATAATTTACCCTCCCCTACAATACCTTCGAGTGCCTTTTGAGATTCTACTGGAAAGGGTGAAGCTGCAGAAATGCATACTTCTACCTTCGAATGGTCTAATCTTTTAAACTTGCGAAAATTTATTAAGATCTGATATAATGAGGGTACATTTACAAGAGCAGTTGGTTGATATTTCTTAATTTCGTTGCATATATGTAATGCATCTCGGGGGTCTGGTATTAATACTTGTGTCCAACCTAAATAGATACAGTTTTCCAAGAAGAATGTCCCTGCGATATGGAAAAATGGAAAACCTGATAATGCTATGCCTTTTCCTTTTTCCCATCCAAGCCAAGTCTGAACAATTAACAGATCAGAAACGCAATTACGGTGTGTAAGCATGGCTCCTTTAGGTGGTCCTGTGGTTCCACCCGTATATTGAATAAACGCGATATCCTCAGGATTAATATCAACTTTAGGTAAAGCAGTTGAATATTTAGCCAGTATATCATCTTGAAAATCTAACACTTTCTTCCCCTCAAGTGGAGTAACCGTACCACTAGGAATTTCCTTGACAGCTTTGATCTTTTCTCTTGATTCTTTATCAAATGATCCAATAACACTTGTCACGACAACAATTTTAAGTTGTGGTAATTTATCTGCAATTTTAGTTAAACGATGTTCGAAAATGGCATCTAAAGTCACTAACGCAACATTTTTTCCTCCAGAACCTAAATCATTTATTTGATAATGCATTTGCAATTCGGACATTAGAGGACTTACACCAGATACGATGCAACCAGCCTTTAAAGTTCCAAGAAGGGCATATACATATTCCGGAATGTTGGCTAAATTGATTCCTACAACATCACCTTTCTTAAAACCGTTTTCTATTAACATGTTGGCAAACTGATTAGAATAATTATCAACTTCAGCAAAACTTATTTCTAATCCTTGGTATGCTAGAGCAATCTTATCAGGAAAAGACAAGAAAGTATCTCTTACTGCATTCGCATAAGTTGTTTCCCACACACTAGGATCTAAATCCGAGAGCCCTTTATCCCAATTTTCGCGCCAAAATCTCGTTTCATACGGATTTGACATAATTTAGTCACTTTTTATTAAATAAAATTTGTAATATTAATTAGGTTGGATTTCATTAAAAAGATTTATTAAAAATCAAAATTAATTAACATAAAAATTAAAAAAAACCAAAATTTGCCCATCTTTTATTTTAATATTTTATAGTTTCTAAGTTATAGATGAACAAATATTTAAAAATAATAAAATAAAAAAAATAATAATTAAAGTAAATTATTTTTGACGTAATACTTTCTTATCAACCTTTCCTACTGCGGTTAAGGGTATTTCCTTCATGATATGAATCTTTTTTGGAACTTCATAAGGAGCACACTGCTCTTTAGCAAAGGTTTCGATTTCGTTCTTTAAATTATCTTCATTACCATCATAAGGATAGTCGGGATTTAGCTGTATATACGCATTAACTATTTCCGAACCTGGTCGATCAGGATTAGGCTCTCCAATTAGAGCAATCATTCCAATTGCAGGATGTTTCATTAGAGTATCTTCTACTTTAGTCGAGAATACTTTATATCCACCTACAATTATCATGTCTTTTGTTCTGTCAACAATTCTTACATATCCATTTTCATCCATTACCCCAACGTCCCCGCTATGCATATAACCATCTGCATCGATTGCTTTTTTTGTTTCCTCTGGCTTATTGTAGTATCCTTTCATAACTAAAGGTCCGCGACAACAGATCTCACCTGGTTCTCCCAGTGGAACTTCTTTTCTGGTATCCGGATCCACCAATTTTAACTCTACATTTTGTATAGGTAATCCAACAGTTCCAAGAATTTTTTTCCCTAATGAAGGGTTCATGGTTGCTACGGGTGATAATTCCGTCATACCATAAAGCTCCAATAATTTACCTTCCCCGATAATATCTTCTAATTCTTCTTGAGATTCCTTTGGAAATGGCGCTGCGGCTGATACACAAGTTCCTAATTGAGAATGATCTATTTCTCTAAATTTTGGATTCTTGATTAGCATTTGATATAAAGATGGAACATTCACAAGATTTGTTGGATGATATTTTTTCATCACCTTAACGATATGATCAGTATCTCTTGGATTTGGAATTACTAATTGCCCGAATCCCGCAGAAAGAGAACTTTCACAAACCGTTAAACCAGCAATATGGAAGTACGGAAAGCCACTGCATAAAGTACCTTTGCCTTGCTCCCATTGGAGCCAAGCAATGATACTTTTCATATTTGATATACAATTCCTGTGGCTAAGCATTGCACCTTTTGGAGGTCCTGTTGTTCCTCCAGTATATTGAATCCAACCAATATCATCTGGCTTTATGTCTACGTTTACAGGATCTTTAGAATACTTTCCAAATACATCTTTATGAAGATCAACTACCGTCTTTCCCTCCAGAGGTGTTACTTTTCCTTTAGGTACTTTCCCAAGAGCCTTCCCTAAGACTTGTTTAATTTTAGGTAAGAAACTTGCGACGCCTGTAGTAATCACTAACTTTAATTGTGGCATCTTCTCGGCTATTTTTACAATGTGCCCTGCAAAAATAGCGTCAAGAGTAATTAAAGCAACTTGCTTTCCTCCAGATCCTAAATCATTAATTTGATATTGTATTTGAACTGCTGAAAGTAACGGAGAGACACCAGAAACGATACATCCTGCTTTTAATGTTCCAACCAATGCAATTATATATTGAGGCGTATTAGGCAAATTAATACCAACTACATCTCCCTTTTTAAAACCATGATCAATTAACATGTGGGCAAATTGATTTGAGTATTCATCTACTTCCTTAAAAGTAATCTCAACTCCTAAATATTCTAATGCCATCTTATTAGAATACTCTTTGAAGGTTTCTTTTATCATTTCGGGATACGTAGTGTCAAATTCTTTCGGATCAATGTCTTTGACATTTGGATCCCAATTTTTTTTCCAGAATCTACTTACATATGGACTTGACATATTATTTATTCCTTTTTTCATTAAATTTCTTTTTAAATTTGTTATTATTTATTATTGATAGAATAAGATTTAAAGTTTTAAGTAGAATTTGATCTTTTTCGCATATTATTTATCCTAAAATTGACAATTATGATGACACTTACTTTACAAAAATTCTTAAAAATCATATTAAAACCTTTCAATCTTGAAGAGATAAATTTCGTCGGTACTCTTCTTACTTCATAATCCCTTCATTCTATATTTACTTCCAATATCCTCTCTCAGTCTCCCTATAACAATAGTACTTTTAAATTTACTACCATTCTCTTGATAACTCCCCTCTACCATAAGTCTGTAATATAAAGTCAAATTTCAGAAAATTGTCGGGGTAACCCAATTTTAGTTTTACAGATCCTTATATGTGTTGATGTCGTTTCATTCAGGTTTCGGGTTTTATAAGAAAGGAAAGAGCATCCCACTCCTCTCAAGCGGAGATTCCACACTTGATGAAATACTACAGGGTGGATTTCAGAAGGATTTAGTATATCTGCTTTATGGAGATAAAAAGGTTACTACAAACATCTTGCTGACGACAGCAGTTATTTCGCAAAAGTCCTTTTTAAACGGTGGGCTTGGAGGGGGTGGTAATAAGATAGCCTTTATTGATGGGAATAATCGATTTAATCCATATGATGTAAGTAAGTTTGCAGTCACTCAGAATCTATCGCCTTCAAAAACATTGGAGAATATTCTTATAGCTCGAGCGTTCACATGGGATCAAATGGTTGAGCTTCTCGAAAATCGCCTTTCAAAACTTGAACATATAAAGGTTGTTTTGATTTCAGGGATTACAACCTTATTTCAAAGCTATGAAAAGCAGACATTTGAAGATTTACTGCGAGCAATAAGCGGAATTAAGGCAATACTTTCCAAGACTAAGCCATTAATAATCATAACTGCTCCTTTAAATGAATATTCGCTCTTTAGACCAAAAGGCGGAAAAATTCTTTCGCATTTTGGGAATGTATTAGTCTTAATAAATGACAAAGATCGTTTTATTGAATATACTCTTATCCAACACCCCTTTCTCCAAGAAAAGAAGCTTGTAAAATGGAAACCCGCTGAATCAAAAAGAAAAGTTCCGTTAAGAAATTTAACATTGGACTGTTGGTTTTAGCCTTTTGTTTCCTCTTCCTTTTTATGTTTATAGAGATTTGGATCTTTCTTTTCTAAAGTAAGGTTATCTCCTCCATATCGAACTTTATGTCCTTTATAATATAAATCTGATTGTTCCTCACAGATTTCATTCCATTTTACTAGGCTTAACTTTTTGATCATAAGTAAGTTATAAATTTTGGAATTATGTGGCATGAATATTTCAAAATTTACAATGGGTTGCAGCTTTTCGCATGGAAAATCATCGCATTCAAAACAAAAATTATATCCTTTCGTTGTAACGCATTCATAGGTTTTGCACGTAGGGAAATCCTTTATTTGCCCTTTTTGCTCTCTGCATCCTTTACAATTATAAACCTTCATGCCTGGACATCTTTTACAGTAAATCCCACAAGGTACATGATCATTCAAATAGACTGACATAAAACAATATCTCCCACTCATTTTAATTTAAATTATTATATTAATTGATATAACTCCTGATTCATTCAATTCCTAAAAGTTTTGCCGCATTATGATACAACCATTTTTTTTTAACTTCTTCTTTCAATGGTAATGCCATAACAGCATCAGCAAGTTTTTTAATGGTTGTTCCCATAAATAGCCATGTTGATCCAAATAGTATTTTATCCTGTAATATGGAATTGCCATAATGAATAAGGGGTTCCCAGCCAGTTCCTTTCATTCCAATGTATTTAGGAAGATAAGAAGCGATATCAATGTAGATATTAGGATTTTTCCATGCAACAGCAACTAATTCATCTACCCAGGGCCATCCTCCATGTCCCGCGATAACTTTCAATTCTGGAAAATCTTGAGCAACTACATCCAAATAAATGGGACGCTCAACCTCCATAGAGTTTGCTGAATAATTGATTGAGAGATGGAACCAAATTGGTATATCAAGTTCTACACACTTCGAGTAGATGGGATACATTTTTGCATCATGTGGCGGTATTCCAAACATAAAAGGACGAACTGCTACACCTCTAAGACCTAAGTCGTAACATCTATTAATCTCTCTCACGGCTTTCATTTTTTTCAGAGGGTCTATTCCCGCAAATCCAATAAACTTTTCTGGGTAGTTTTTTACAATATCCGCATAGTAATCATTTGGAAGTCCTGCAATTCCACTAGGTGTTTCTTCATCAAGATTAAAAATGACCGCCTTTTCCACTCCCATCTTATTAAGTTGGTCAACGAACTCCTCTATACTCATAGTTAATTTTCTTATTTTAGGCATAAAAGGTTTAATTGCGGCTTTCAATTCTTCCACAGTTAACGTTGATTTCATATTATAAAGCTCTTCAGCACTTATTCCTAACAATGGAGCAACTCTTGGACCAAAAACATCTTTTAAATATCGAGACATCTGAGGCGGCAAAGAAACTAAGAGATCAATAAAAACCTCTTCCGTAGGGACATAGCACAAACTATCTATTATCCGATATGTCATTTTTCAATATGGAAATTTTTATATTATAATTTTTAGAACGTTAAAGTTCTATTTATTCTTATATCTTATTGCTTTAAATATAAATCAAAAAATTAGCGATGTATTGTTTTTTTAATGTGATTCGTCATTTTGTTTTGTGGTGTTTTGATGGGAAGAACTGTACCTGCGTTTAGACCCGCGCTTGAACATGAAATTGAAAGCTGGAAAGATTATAAAAGAGCGCTTAGACCAGTGGATCAAAAAATTTTTGACAAATTGATGAACTATGCGCGTATTCATGCTGATGCTGGTAGCTTAGGAGCACGTCCAATGCTTTCAGAAATCCTCTTTATTTCGTTTGCTATTGAACAAGAGAAAAGAATTGAGCTCTTGGAAAATCATATCAAAGAGTTAGAAGAAATAATTAAAGAGAAAAGTTAATTTGCCGCAAGAACAAAATTTTGCTGGTTGGCTTTTAGATGTCTCAACATTCAGTGAAGGGGTAATTCTTTGGGTAAAGAATGTTAGTGAGCAAAAAGTTGTGAGAATTCATCATTCTTTTTCTCCAGAGTTTTTTGCTGTTCCAAGAAAGAGCGTTGGGAATGATTTAAAACGGTTTAAGCATATTCTGGAACAAAATCATAATGTCAAGTCTGTAAGAATTTGTGAAAAATATGTGAAACTGGAAGATCATAAAAAGACCAAACTCCTTGGAATTTCTGTAATAAAACCCGCTTTCTTTAAGAAAGTAATTCAAGAAGTCAATGAAATCGGTCTTTTTATTCTTTATAATACAGATCTTCCTATTGCTCAAATGTATTATTATGTCAATGATTTATTCCCTATGTCTCTCTGCGACTTCAATGTTGAAATAAAAAAGGACAAAAAAAGCGATCAAGATAGCATGAACTTACGCTCTCTACACCTTAATGATGATAATGAAAAACTATTTTATGACCTTCCTCCCCTAAAAGCAGTTTGGTTAGATGTAAAAGTTCAGCAGCGGGGAATTAGATCCTATTATGACGATCCTATGGCGTATGCTGAAATAAGCATTGTCGAAAATGACGAAAATAACGTTCCACGCGCTGATGGATATAAAAAAAGAAAATTCTTAATAAATAATGCTGATGAGGTAGAAAATATAAAAGAAATTAGTAGGATTATAGAGAAACTGGATCCTGACATAATACTTACTCAAAGAGGGGATGAATTTGTATTCCCCTACTTAGCTGCTCGAGCATCAGTTAATCGTATAACAAAGGAACTTTATTTCTCTCGAGATAAAACCCCCCTAGCAGAGTGTATTTTCAATCTTTCAGGAAGATCCGATCATTATATGTCCTATGGAATAATAAGGCATCGTTCGAAAACACAAGTCTACTTTTCTGGCCGGTTTCATCTGGATACAACTTCATATGCGAGCCTTCATTTCACTGAAGGAAATATTCCGGGAGTTATTGAAGTTGCACGTATTTCCCGTGTCTCACTACAGAGATTATCTCGTATTACAATTGGTGGAGCACTCCAGTCAATACAGTATTATTATGCCTACAAACTTGATTATCTGATCCCTCCTTTCAAGAAAAGCCCCGAAGGATTCAATACAGGTATGGATCTTATTAAAAGTGATCGTGGTGGCCACATTTTTGAACCAAAGATTGGCATTTTTGCTCAAGTTGTGGAGTTAGACTTCTCTTCAATGTACCCGTCTTTGATGGCTAACTTCAATATCTCTTCTGAAACAATTAATTGCCAATGCTGCAAAGATGACAATACAGGAATAAAAGTACCTGGATTAGATTTTCATATTTGTTCAAAGAGACAAGGTATTATATCGAAATCAATTAGTTTGCCATTGAATAAAAGACTCAAGTATAAAGAACATGTAAGAAAGACGGGAGAGTTGCGTTATAAGTTCACGGATATCGCGCTAAAATGGGTTTTAGTGGTAAGTTTTGGATATTTAGGGTTTAAAAATGCTCGTTTCGGAAAAATTGAGGCCCACCAAACGGTTTGTGCCTTTGCTCGTGAATTCCTTATGCGTTCTGCTGAGATTGCTGAAAAATATGGCTGTAAAGTAATTCACGGAATCGTTGACTCAATGTGGCTTCAAGATACGAATAATAGAACTCCAGAAGAGTTTGAGATAGTAACTAAACAACTTGCTCAAGAGATTACTGATGAAACCAGAATTCCAATGAGTTGGGATGGAAGATTTGATATTATTGTATTTCTACCTTCTCGAGCAGAGGCTGATGTTCCCGCATTGAGTCACTATTGGGGTATAAAAAGTAAAAATGAAATAAAGGTAAGGGGAATAGAAGTTCGACGCAGAGACATACCCAAAGTCATTAAAGATGCGCAATACTCTTTTATTGACGTTTTTAAAGGGGCAAAAACAGTTGAGGAATTTAAAAGGAGAATTCCTGAAGCGAAAGCACGATTATATCATTATGTAAATCATATTGAAATGGGTAATATTTCGAAAGAAGATTTAACAATCTGTCAAAGAATATCTCGTAAACCTTCCAAATACAAAGTAAATTCATATCAAGCCGTCGCAGCAAAACAACTGGAGAACTCAGGAGTAGTTGCATCCGCAGGGAAAAAGATACGCTATATCATTCTCGATGCTGACGCGGATCAGGCATTCCCTGAAAGGAAAGTCATCCTTTCAGATCTCTATGATGAGAAAAAACATCGATATGATAAAAAGAAATATATTGAAATATTGAAAAGAGCTTTTGAGAATCTATTTCCCCTTGATTTTCCTGAATTAGATGATCTCTTAGATAACAATCATAATCGAAACCTCATCCAGAAAGATTTATCATGCTATATCAATAGAATATAAAAAAGAATTCATATTAAAACTGCTGTTTGATCCCGACCTAAAAATCTATGATGCCGAAATTCACGACATAAAAATTTAATAACCCCTTAATAGGTTCATTTAAATATGCAACTTTCAATACATATAATGTTCATACCTTACCGTATGAACTTCGAGAAGTAGTATAGTAAAAGCAATGTATTATTGCAAGTTAATGTACTTTCGAGTACAATAATTTTGCACTTGTCTCACTTCCCTCGGGGAGTAGGCATTATCTTCGGATAAGCAATTGAATGATTGGTTCTTGAATCAAACTTTCGGTTGAAGAAAATGCATTGAAAACCCTTTACGCAAGTAAAGAATTACTATACAAATGCAATGAATACCTTTCGGTTTTCATTTGCATCTTCTCGGCCTTTCTATTTTTAATACTTATAACTATTCTATTCTTACTATTTTATAAATTGATATATTAGGTTAGATTAAAAAATTAACACTGAATTAATCTTAAACAAATATAAAAAAAATTATGGAATTATTATTAAGTTAAAAAAATCTAATATGATAATTATTAAACAAATCAGTTCCATTATCATCCATAAATTACGCTTTAGACTCCTTATTCCTTTAAGTGGTTTTCCTGAAAAATTAATCGAATTATAAATAAAAATCATAATCCATGCTGTGATAAGGAAAGCTGAAGGTATTATGAGTACAATAAGTTCATTTCCTATGAAATCTAATAGATATTCATAGCTCAAAATGGAAAATCCGATTATGATCAAGGTAAATCCGAGCCCAAATGAATATTCCGCAAATGATACAAACTTTAGAATCTTCTCTTCAGTCGCATTACCAGACTTTACCTCAAAGTTAGCTTTAGAATTTGCTGAAACACTATTAATAAAGAGAATAAAAGATAACATTAAAAACAAGGTTGCTGTATAAATGCCTTGGGGAGGCGCCGCTTGCCAAATAAGCGCAAGAATTGTAAGATTCACGCCAATCATCGTTGTACTAGTTATTATCCAATCTTTTACATTAATTCTTTTTTTATCTTGTTCCATAAAAACTCAATTTGAATTTTTTATTATGCACTAAAAATTTTGTTCTAGACTTATAAATTTTAAGAATTCTCACTTTTGTATAGTATGGAAAAACAATTTAGACCACTTTTGGAATATCAGAAAATTTCCAGTCTGTAGGTGTTTATTTTTACTTGTTTGTATTTTATTATTATGTCCTCAAAAGCAAACTCGTATTATGATTGGTCCTTAGGATTCAAAAAAACCTCGTCAAATCACAAAACTACAAGGAAAATGAATTCAATTGGACTTGATGAGATTGAATTTAAGGAATATCTTAATAAATGGAAAAGTAAAAACTTTTCAAATTTTAACTAAGTTTATACTTCTTATTGTTAATTTCTTGCATTTTGTAATCCATTAATTTTTTGAATGTGAGTTAATTTCAATACTCTAAATTCGAACTTCGGTGAAATACCAAATAAGAATTAATATAACCCAAAAAATCACTAATGAAATCGAAACAATTGTAGTATAAAAACGCCACTTAATTGATATTTTTTTCTTCTTTTCTTTTCTATATATAAATATCAATAAAATCGCCCCTAATCCCAATATTGATGACGTCATAAGAATTAATGAATAAATAAATGATTCAATATAGGGTAATATCAATATATAAATGAATAAAGAGGTGCTTATCCAAATTATTATGAACCTTTTCATTTTTTGCTCAAAAATCTCATCTAGATCTTCAGTTTTTTTACCTGGAATTAATCCATATAAAATACCAAACACAGCAAAAGTTAATAAAAATGAGTGTAGGGGATTTAATAATCCTAATATTATATCAGAAAAGAGTATTCCTATGCTAATTCCAAACCCAAAACAAATTACTACTTTTACATATTTGAAATTTCTTATTAAGAAATTTAGAATACTGTAATACATTGTTATCATCGCATTTTTTACTTTATAGTAGGATATCTTTATAAAAGTAGCAATGTTTTCAAGAAACAATTTCAGTTCTTCTAGCATGAAGATGAATGGATAAAGTATTGCGCCAAAGAGGAGGATTCCCCAGCTAAAACCTGAGGCAGTTAAATTATAGGTTATTATACTTAATAATATGAATAATGATGTCCAGTAGGCAAATGAAAGTATTTTCTTTCTCTTAAATGGTTTTAATAGGTAGCCTAAGAAAAGCATAAATGGTAATAAGGCGACACACAGATTTGCTAAGAAATTAGATATTAAATAAAATTCTAAAAAGAGAAAAATATTCACTGAAAGAACAAAACCTATACTCATAATACATATATCTATTAATTTTTTCCTAATCGTGTTATTTATTGCTCCAATACTCCTATCAATCAAAACTATTAATAATAAAATTGCAAGAGAAAAAAGAATCAAATTTAAAGTTTGTAACACCTCGAGAGTTGCATAGTAAAGAGGCCAACTAGTAAAATTGAAATAAAATAGGTAAATTAATACTTTTTTAATCTTACTAATATCAAATTTGAGCGTTGTGGAGTACTCAATGGTCTTGTATAAATATAAGATTTCTAATAATAACAACAAAATAATTACTGGAATTACTCTAATAGAAAAAGGAGGAATCCAAGAAAGAAAGTATAGGAATGAAAAACCAAAAATTAGAGCCCACGTAATCAATACAATTATATTAGTATATTTTCCTATAAATTTGAATATGAAATTATCTCCAATTATGAGTAAATGAGTGATTAGACTTATGATAAACAAAAATAACTGCAATTCTAGATTTAAGCTTAATAAGTTCTGGGATATGTATACGATTAAAAATATATAGAAACATATTCCAAGGATATTCTGTCTATATTTTTTCCACTTGATAAATATATTCTCTTTCTCGGGATGTGATAACTTTCTAATCTTGAAATACAAATAATTTGTATAGAATTGCATTAAAGTGAGTAGAACAATAGACAGAAAAACAAAATTGATTTTTAAAATATATATCTGACTAAAAATAACTAAGATGAGTAAAGAAATGGCCAAATAGCTTAATAATTGGATAATAAGCATATATTTCACTTTCATTCGCTTTAAAATGTCTATTTCAAGAAAAGAAATTAAAAATATTGATATTTGTGAGGCTAATAAGCTTTCATAGATTCCTAAGATTAAATTTGAAATGCTATAAACAAGGAAAGATAACTCAAAATATATAATAATCGTTATGATCGAATAAATTTGAGCTACTATATTTTCCCTAATTTTTTCTTTAAATAACATTCCTAATAATTTAGTAGAATAAAAAGATAGTGTTGTCTCAGCTATGAGTATCAATGATATATTGAATAAATTTAATAAATTCAGATAAATAGAAAAAGATACCCAGAATAATCCTAATGAAAGTTGAAATACAATAAAAAGTGAAGAGGTTAAAATAGGTTTAAATTTGCTCTTGATGATATAGTTAAAGAAATACATTAAAAGGGAGAATATCATGATGTATAACGAGAATAAAGAAATAGCATAAATACCCAGAAAGCTCACTTGGAAAAAACTAACTATTAATGTTGCACTATAAAGACTTATCGTAATATAGATTAAATTTAATATAATATTTTTGATATACCCTTTAAGGTTATCTAGTTTAGTGTTATCATATTTATTGAATCCTTTTAAAAAGTTAAATGTGGCATAGTTAGTATAGAATTGCATCAATAATAGTATTATTATAAAGAGGAGAGCTAAATCACTATTAATTATTGTAAATTGATTTAAGAATATATATGTATAAATCGAAAGAAAGGTATAGACGATAATATTTAGAATGTGCATTACATTTTTATAACCTTTTTTAATAACATAAATATCCAATGTATTTAGAAGGAAATAAAATGTCAAGGAAATTATCACACTTGTTTGAATATCCAATAAGAAAAATTCCATTAACAATCCAAGCATTAAGATAGAGATTTCGAAATATAAGAATAAAGCAATTAGAGAGCCGAATTTCAAAATTTTTGAAGATATGACAACAAATTCCTTGTCTAACCCCCACTTTTTATAATATTTAAAACTTATTAAGATCAAAATAGACCATATAATGAAGAATTCTATTATCTTATACAAAATAGATAATTGGCTTATAAATGCTATAAAAAGTGAGAAATATGTGCTATTTAAAACTAATGAGAGAAAATTTAATACTTTTACTTGATTCTGATTTTTGAAAAACTTCTTTAAGCCTTTTAAATCTTCTTCTTTAACTTTTTGGTTATTTGGATTTAGTATGTTTAAGATAAGTTGAAAGAAAGTAGTGTATAACATCAAACCAATTAGTATAAAAATAGCTAAAGGTTGAAAAATTTCAATAAGTCTTATAAATTCAAGAAAAAAGATTGTAAATGGCAGAGGAAATAAATACAACATAATGAATCTTTTTTCATACAATAAATAATAAAGGAAGATTAAATTAATCGCAATAAAAACTGAACCTGATAAAAAGAATGCATCCGAAAAGAGTATTAGAACTAAATTAGATAACGTTAAAGATAATCCAATAGAAAGTATAGAGATAGGGATTATTTTCTTAATTCCTAATAACATTTTATAATGGTTAAAGGCAAAAAACGAGATCCCCGCAACGGTTATTGTCAAAAATACAGAAAATAGCTCAAAGTTAGGTATTAGACTAAATGTTATATAGCTGAGTAATGAGAACCCAAAGATTAGAACAATTGAGATAAGAAAATTAAATATTGATTGGTTTAATTTGAACAGCTTGGAACTAAAAAGACTCATTCCAATAATTATTAAAGAAATAGCTAATGAGATTGGAAAATTTAAAAATAGCAAGTAATTAATATTATACACCGTCAAGAATATTCCAATTATAACCATTGAGTAAGATAATATTAGAATAACACTCTTCTGAGCTTGAAATGTAGGAAAAAACGATGCTATGATGAAAAAAGTTCCACCTATCATAATATTAAGAGAAAAATTTATCTCAAAGATAAAACCTAACTCACTAAAAAGGATAAATAAAAATACGACCATAGTTATTGAGAAGATTGTCCAAAGGAGTGATAATAATTTCCATACTTTCATCCAAAAAAATATGGGTATTAATAAAAAGATTGCAAAAAGGATAAAGAGAAAATTTGTGAAGAATATGTTATCGGCAAATATATTTTGACTTAGCCAATACAAAGCAAATAAACTTAACCCCCACACTATCAACAAAGTTTCAGAAAAATGTTTTTTAATCCAGGAATACCAAAATGGAAGTGAAATCACTATACAGATCATGATGGAAAGGATAAATGAGCCATTAATGGTGAAGAGACCGAAAAAGGATAATGATTTCGTAAAAAGATCTACACCTGCGAAACTTTCATAGATGATATAAAAATTAGCAATTGGACAGATAATCCACAGCCACCAACCAGTTCTCCAAATTTGCCATGAGATTTTCCCTTGATAAATCCCAATTGAGAGATAAAAAAGAAATATGAAGACATTTATGGCAACAATTAATGCTATAGGATCTAAAATAGGGAGTGCGAATAGAGAAATCAACAGAAAATATATAAATGTAGGCAATGTTCCTAAAATCATTCCTAAAACTACAATAAACGAATATTTTCTCAAATTCTTGGATGCGCTATTATATATTAATATGAATAGCAATCCTGTGATACTTAATGTTAGAGATATTCCTAGTATTGCTTTGTACTTGTAAAATAATGTTCCAGTGAAAAGAAAAACGTCTGAGGAAAAGAAAATAAAATCAAATATAAAAATAAGAATGCATGGACCAATATACCACTTATAATTTTCACTTTCCCGTCGATATAGGGATACTCCAATAAATAACAAATAAACTAAAATTAAAATCGAGAGACTGTATATTTGGGGTAATAAAGTGAAAGTTAGAAGTGTAAAATAAGACAATAATGAGAATAAAATATAAAGCAAATGATTCTCGATAAAATTCTCTCGTTTAGCATTAATGATAACTGAAAATAATAAAACTGATATAATTGAGATTAGTGCAATTAATATAAAGAAACCAATATCATTGAGGATATACGCTTTCAAAAAATTAAAATAATTAAAATTAATCAATACTTCAATTAAACAAAAAATTGAAAGAACCAAGTATATCATTATGCGAAATACAATATTTCGGTTTCTATTATATAAAATAATAGAATAGAGGAGAAGTAAGAAAAAGATAAAGAAGCTAGAATTAATCAATAGCAATGAGGTGGAGAGCAAGATATCTAGTCCGAATATCTTGTAAATCTTTAAGCTTTCTTCTCCCTCAAAAATATTGTGATAATAAGTAATTACGAAATTTAAAAATAGGTAAACTATACAAGCATAATTTAAAATTAAAAGAGTTTGATCAATAGCAAAAAGATGGAGATCAAAATATATTAACCAATACAGTTCTGAGAAAAATATTAGAGCAGATATAAGGAAGATTATTATTATGATTTTTTTCATTCTTCTTATTGATGAGTCTAAAATGACAAAGAGTTCACTTAAGAAATACAAACTTATCGGACTTAAGACTGAAAACACTAATACGACTAATAAAAATCGATTAAAGAAGGATATATTAAAAGGAATGAATATTAAAATCAGGCATATTATTATCTTTAAAACAAACCAACATATTGCTTCTAAGATTAATTTGGTTTTAACAAACTCTATTTCAAAAAAGGATGAAGTGATGCGCAATAATAGTAAAGAAATTAGCATAAATATACCTATTTGAACCAGTAAGGGGATAAGAATCGTCTCATCTATAAAAATAAGCGATAATAACCCAATCTGTTGAGTTAATAAACTTATTAGCAGAGATATCGCAAAAATCAATCCAAAATAAATGAGATTTTTATTATATTCATAAATTTTATAAATTTTATAATAATCATATTTGCTCTCTCTATTTTCAAAAGTAATCTGTTTTAAACTTTCCAATAACGATAAATTAAGGATATTTAGCAGTAAAAATGATATAAGTGAAATAGAAATGTTTACTCCCCAAAGAAGATCACCACTAAAAATATCAAATAAGAATAGAAAAACCTGCCTACTAACCAAAATGCAAATTGCAATCCAGCTAAAAATTTGACAAATTTTTATGAATTCAATACCCTTCTCTTTAATCTTTAAAAACTGTGTGATAATGTCAAGGAATTTTAAAAAAATGAACCATAGTATTATACTCACTAAGATAATCACATTTGAATCAACATTGAACCCTAAAATCGCTAATTCAAGTGCTATGAAAGAAGGTGTGGAAATAATGCAAATCCAAAAAATAAAAGTATTAACTATGATAATTCTTCGGATCGATAGGTTTAGGAAATAGTTCTTTTTGTAAGAAAATAATAAGGGGATATATAAAAAGGCCGATGTAGCTAAAATTGGTAATATAAAGCCATATAATGTATCTTTAAGGAGCACATTCAGATAATAAAAAACTGTCGTAAATGCAATTATGATTTCTATAAAAACCTGAGATTTTAGAATTGCAGTTTTGCTATTTTCCTTTAGATTGAGACTCCTGGAAAAAATGTAAATGCATCCCAATATTATGTAAAGAATGTAGATAGAAAAATTAAATGTAGACACAATATCAACAAGGTACCCTAATTTAATCATTTCTAAGGAGATAACTGAAGGAATAGCTGTAAAAGCAATTGAAACAATAAAACTATTAATAATAATTAATTTTTTGATTAAAAACCTCTTTTTCACAACAGTTTTTAAATAGTATAATGGAATATTTAAAAAAATACTTGAAAAAGTAATAGGAATTAGAAAGATATAGAATGTGTTTAAAGTTAAAAGAGCGCTATAAAAAAACACCAAGAAGTTAGTAAAAAATAATAAGCTAGTATTTAGGATGTAAGCTAAAAGTTTTGAGATATGAAAAGTGCTATACACGACATTATGTAAAACAGTGATGATTACTAGAGAAAAGAAAGTTGATAAGAATAGATTTTGGAGTATCTCAAATACTTGAAATAGTTCAAAGAATGAAGTGAATGCTAAAATAAACACTTCTAAATATATCAAATAAAAACTTAATTTTCTATACCAGGTTAAGATTTTCTCTGAAATAATTGCATTATTAAACCCAAACTTAACTAAGAATTGGGAAATGATTGAAAAACATAAAAGTGTTATAAGTATCACTCGGAAGGAATAATAAAAAATAACGATTATCGAAAAACATATCATAATTAAAATATTCCAAAATAATATATACGCCAACTTTTTACTTAGCTTTTCAGGAATGATTCCTAAAATATAGTTCAAAAATACATAACCTAAGAAAATAACTGGAATTAAATTTACACTTAAAAGAAAAGTTTGTATAAATATATCGAAAGGTACAAGAAAAAAGTTCATTAAATTTATTATAGCATAAGAAACGAACTCAATTAGTAAAAAAATCGCCATTATGCTTATATTGAAAAATCGAGATGATTTTATTTGCAATTGGCGAATATAGAGGTAATAAAATGAGCTTAATAATACACAAAGATTAATTAATACATGAGTTAAGATATTTAAAATCAAAACAATAGATTCATTTGAAATACTGGAGAATTCAAAACTAAGAATGGGAAAGAGTGAATAAATAAAAGTTAAAAATGTAAGAAAAGCTAAGAGATGTTGTGCGATAATTACATTCTCTCTTCTAAAATAATCATATCTTATAAAGTATTGCAATAAAAGGTATAGGACAATAGAAAATACTATTACTTGAATATTCATTGGATAAGTTACAAAAAAGAGAGGTATTATCCAAAAATTCATAACCCCTAATATCACTAAAATGCTAACTAAATATACATATCGGCTATATTTTCGAGGACAAATTTCGGATTTTTGTTCATAATAAGTTATTAAAAGAATTATAGGAGTAATTATAAGAATTATAACGGGGTATTCAATTAAATACGCAAATATAATACTTGTTAATATAAAACTCAATGATAATAATAGATTAATAATTTGATATCTCTGAATTTTACTATCAGAACCTAATGTATCATTCTTTTGCATCGAACTCACTCCTTTTTATGCTTCTATAATGATAAATACTAAAATAGACTCTAGTTTTTAAGTAAAACAGAAATAGTGCTATAGAAAATAAAGAGGCGTTAAAAATTTCTATATATGAAAATACTTGACCCAATAGACTAAAGATTATAATAACGACGAATGGCATTTGGATTAATAACAAAAAAATTAGACTAATTACTAAAATTGAAAATTTATGCTTATACTCATTTAGTTCGGAAATTATTGGTTCTTTTTGTTGAATTTTTATAGTAATTTTCTTACATAAACTTCTCGTTGATAAGATGGAGATTAAATAAAATATCAGATCTGATATAAGTGCAAATAACCAAGAATATTTTGTATCAAAAGTATATGATAGGAACACTACATGAGAGATAAAATTAATAACGATGATATAATTATAGAATTTTTTTACTGAATCTGAAAAAGGTCCTGAATGTTTGAACTTACCTTCCGAAAAATCAAAATAATCAATTGGTTGGAATATGAAATAAAGATATACTACATTATACAATATACAATAGGATATTAAAGGTAATAGTTCAAAATGGTAATTCTCGGGAGTGATGTAGACAAAAATGGGAGTAACAATTAATGCTACTATTGATATTAAATATAAAATATGTATTCGTGCTGAAGGATTATTTGTACTTTTAAGAAAGAATGGATCATTTCTATATTTATCAAATGGTTTATAAAAAACAAGTAGTGAAAACATAAAGGTTAGAACGGTAAATCCAGATGAAATAAAAACATCATGAAGCATAAAGTAAAAGATAAAAAACCCAATTACAGCAATTAAAGAAGGAACAATAAGCATATAAAAGGAAAACCACCAAATTTTCCACAATAGCTCTGTTGCTTTTTCAATTTTCCCTCCAGAAATCTCTCTCCCATCAGATTTCATAAGTAATAATTAGATAATATTGATAAAAAAATGTATGTATCTTAGACAGAAAGGGAAGAAAAATTATTATGCTATTTAAAAATCGGTAAATAATCCTTCTGTACTTGAATCATCTCATCAAATATACTTTCAGCTTTCTTAAAACTTCCTACATTGGGATCAATCGCTAATGCAGTTAATGCAAGATCTTTTGATCGTTGTAAGATGGCCTCTACACAAATATCTTGAATCGTAGCTTCAATCCTAAGGATTGCAGCGACATTTTTAGGAATATTCCCTAGTTTAATTCCTTTTACTCCATCCTTATTTACTATGCAGGGTACTTCAACTACTAAATCTTGAGGGAGATTATCAATAATGCTATTATTCGGAACATTTACAGAATTCTCGTAAGAATTTTTATTGGTTAAAATAGCCTCAATAATAGGTATTGCTCGTTCACCAGAGGCACTTTTAAGTAGAAAACCATTCTTAAGATATTTATTCTTCTTTAGATTCTTATGATATCTAACTGCTTTATTAAAAATATCTTGATTAAACTTTTCAGTGCGGTCAATCCAATCAATCATATCTTGAGTTTTTGTAAATTCTTCGGCAAATTGTAAATATTCTCCCATATGGTTATCTCCAGCGTGGGGAAAATAACCAAATCTTTTATAGACTTCAAAAGTTAATTCTGAAAATTCAAACCGATGTTCTTTTCCCTTAAAATATTCCATCACTTTCTTATTAAATTCAGGTAAAAAATCCTTTCCTGAAATTGTATCTTCTAAGGATAATAAGAACCCAAAATGATTCAATCCTGCAACAACTAATTTGAGGTCAGCCAATTTTTTTCTAAACATTATTGGTATATGATGTTCCAGTGAATGGATCTCATGACAAAGACCGATAAAATTGATCTTAACTGCTCGTTTAATTCCGAGGCAAACTCGAGACATTGGATTTGAAAAATTAATGAAAAAAGCATCTGGGCATATTCTTTCGACATCTTTAACAATTTCTATAATTTTCGGAAGGATACGGAACGTATGAAAGATACCTCCTGGACCTCCATTTTCACCTAAAACTTGAGTAGAACCATACTTTCTTGGTAATTTATAATCTTGTCGCCATAATTCCATTCGATTTCCAACTTCTATTGAACTTATTATAAAATCAGCTTCTTTTAACGCCTCTTGTCGATTTATTGTTCTTTTTAAGGTAAACTTATCCTTTCTTCGCTCGTTTTCAATAACTAATAGTTCATACATCATATCTAGTTTGTTTTTATCAATATCATGTAAAACAATTTCTGATCCTTCCAAAATATTGCTTAAAAATAAATCAGAAAACATAGATGGTCCAAATGAAGTAGAACCCGCGCCTATTAATACGATTTTTTTATCCATACGTCTAAATCCCCATATTTTTTATTGAATGCTATTTCCATTCAATATAATAAACGATGAATTTATTTAAAGAATTTTGAAATCCAATCTCATAGTCATCTAAGGTGATTGTGTTGGAATTTTCTGTTATAATGGGAATGAAATGGGTAAATTTATAAATTACCAATTCTATTTCTTTTTTTAATACAGAATTTAATTATAATGAAATTTTCACATCATAATACTACAACTTCATGGGCAGGCTATAAGAGAGCCTTCATCCCAGATTTAGTAGTATTATGAAGAGAGAATAAATCCTTCTTTTTACCTTTTTCTTTTAACTTTTCGGGATTTGTTCTCTTAACATAATATTCTAAAAATTAATTGAAAGAGGTAGAAAGTGGATTGATCTTTCTATGCGAGAATTTAATAATACATAAGGAGGTGAAAAGTACGAATAAAGAATTCTCTGGGAAAATCGATCCAAAGATGATTCTAGATTATTATAAAGATTGGAACTCTGATAATGCCCCATTAATGATGTTTTTAGATGCCTCAGACTTAGAAAATGAGGATGAAAAAAAGATGGCGTATCTGAGGAAGAAGTACGACAATCTTTCAAAATAATTTTATTTTTTTATTTTATTCATTAATAACTCTGTCAATACGCTCTATAGCTTCTTTTATTTTATCGATTGGTTGAGTTAATGCAAATCTTACATAGCCCTCCCCAAATTTACCAAAACCCTCACCAGGAGTAAGAATTACTCCCACATTTATAAGTTTTTTAACAAATTCCATACTGTTATTTTCGTTTTCAGGAATTTGTGTCCATAAATAAAATGTAGCTTTTGGTTTTTCTGTTTTCCATCCAATCTTATTAAGACCTTGGATTAAAACATCTCTGCGTTTTTCATAGATATCGATATTATCCTTCACAATTTTCGGTTTTTTCTCTGAAGTATACTCCTTTAATCCTTTAATAACTGCTTTCTGGATAAAGATAGGACATCCGGAATCGATTTGAGATTTAATTTTTCGAATTCCTTCGATGATTTCTGCATTCCCAACTGCCCATGCACAGCGAAATCCTGTCATGCAGAACATCTTAGAAGCACTATTTATCTCAATATGATCAGGGTTAATTTCCAAGAGGGAAGGAGCAATATAATCACCGTATGTAAACTCAGAATAAGGATTATCATATACAATAAAAAAGTTATAATCTTCAGCATAATCTACAGCAGTTTTAAGAAATTCTTTTGACGCAATAGCACCAGTAGGATTATTTGGATAATTTAAATAAAGCATTTTAGCCTTCTTTAAAACATCTCTGTCTATATCCTCGAAATTCGGTAAAAATCCATTTTTCATTAATAACGGAACTCTGTAAGGGATGCCATCACTTAATTGTGTACCTCCATTCTCATAAACAGGATAACCAGGATTAGGACACATAACGATGTCTCCCGGATTTATAAAAGCGCGAGCAATATTTGCTACTCCTTCCTTACCACCGATTAAATTGGTAACTTCTGTGTCAACATTAAAATCTAAATTAAATCTAACTTTATACCATCTCTTAACAGCCTCTCTGAAAACAGGTTCTCCCATACTTGAAGGATAATTCTGATTTGAAGGGTTCTCTACTTGCTTAATCAATTCATCAAGAATTAATTGTGGAGTTGAAAGGTCAGGATCTCCAATGCCTAATGATATTAAATCTACACCTTCTTTTTTCTTCTGAAGTTTTAACTCCTCAATCGCCGCAAAAATATACTTTGGCAATCGATTAACTCTTTCAGAGTATTCTATTTTCATATGTTTTCATATGAATATTTCTAATTTAAAATTATGAAAAAGAAAAAAAAAAGAAAAAATTATAGTTTTCAGATCTACAAACCTAGTTCTTCGACCTTTAATTGATTTTTAGTTACGACATCCGGAGTTAGTTTATAATATTTCCAAAAGATTATGGTTCCTATTAACATAACTATAGCCGGAATTAACGCAAAATGGATTTGAATACCTAATATTGCTGAAGCTGGTTGATCTATTAAAGGAGCACGCTCTTTAAATCCTGTCAGTACATGAACGGTGGTGAAAATTAAAACTTGGAAAAATAAACCCATTCGACCAAAAAATTGTTGAAATCCATTATATATACCTTCATCACGTTTACCAAATTTAACTACAGAATCGTCAATAACATCTGCTAGTACAGGGGATAGCATCGTCCAGAAGCCACCTAAGCCAGCACCCCATAGTATCAACCCAATAAACATTATTACAACACTATTCATGAAGAACAATGGGATTGTAAATAAAGTCAGTAATATGCTGTTAATCAGTATTATTCTTTTATTATTATTTGTTTTTTGTGCTAAAATTATCCATATAGGAGAAGAAATTAAGGCCCCAATAAGAAATCCCGCAGATAAAATTGTTTGAATAATTGTTCCTTCAGCTAATACATATTCAACAACATATGGAACAGATGCTTGTATTGAAATTACCAAACATCGATATAAGGTATATGTTATAATAAATACTACAAAAGATTTTAGTTTCAATGAATTCTTCAAAGATTCAAAGAATGACCATCTATCTTTTTTTTCATGTTTCTCAAGAAATCTATCAATAAATTCTTGATCTTCACGATAACCCGGAATCGATATTCCCAATACGATTAAGCCAATAATTATCATAACTCCTGCCATTAAGACGTACAAACTTGCTATACTGTAATCTGTAACAATAATAGCGGGTAATAATGCACCAAGTGCCACCCCAAATATTCCTATTGGAGTTTGTATCCCCGTTGCCAATCTTCGTTCTTTTAAAGAACGGAATTTATCTGGAAAGAGGGAGGCAAAATTGACAAAAAATATTGAGCCAAAGAAATCATAAAGACAGGTCGCAAATATAGCCCAAAAAAAGATAATCCATTGCCCTCCAATAGGATCTACTTGAGGGGGAGTAAAAATTAGTATGAAACTAAGAACCCAAGGGATACCCCCAATCAAAATCCAAGGTTTTCTTCTGCCCCATTTCTTAGTAAATTTGTATGGTCTATTAGTAAAATAACCTACTATAGGATCATTAACCGCATTCCAAATAGCATAAATAGTAAACGCTACACCCACTAGTACAGTATTGAGACCGACTGCTCTTTCATAAAAGAAGAAATAGAAAGATGTAAAGGCCATTTCGATGAATTCATTTAAAAATTTTCCAAATCCATATGATGCCATATTCAACTTCGAATGTTGAATGCTATCTTCAGTTTTTTCCATTATGTAAAACCTCATTTATAAAATTATAAATTAAAATTAGATATTAATTAGATCTTAAGGTTTTTATATGTGATGCATTTCAATTATCTTAGCTAATAAAACTTA
The DNA here is from genome assembly GCA_964447495.1 of uncultured archaeon. Classification (GTDB taxonomy): domain Archaea; phylum Asgardarchaeota; class Lokiarchaeia; order Sigyniarchaeales; family SOKP01; genus SOKP01. The sequence goes on along the minus strand of CAYUTF010000001.1, from coordinate 27,808 downwards.
GAGAAAGTTAATGTTAAATATTTTTTTATGAATAATTAATATAATAATTTATGAATAATTATTATTAATATCGTTATTATCCAATAACTATATGATTTGATTTTTATGGGACGCAGGACAAGAATGAGGTTTGTTAAAGACCCCCCCAATAATTTTTATTTTATACAAAGAATTGATGATCCTTTGTATGAAGCATCCGTTGTATTAACTATCGCTGAATTTGAAGCGATGAGACTTAAGCATTATGTTTCATTAACTCAAAAAGATTCTGCTGATAAAATGGGGGTTTCCCAACCCACTTTTTCGAGAATATTAGAAAGTGCCCATCAGAAAGTAACACAAGCTTTTGTAGAGGGCAAGAATCTCAATGTTTATGGGGGGAATATCAATTTTAAAAAGCAATTTTTAGGATACGGATGTTTAAATTGCAATCACGAGTGGGAGGATTTAGATGCGACTAAGGACTCAAAAACTAAATGTCCTAATTGTGGTTCAAAAGAGGTTTACTTCCTTGTTAAAAATCCTCTTTAATAACTAATTCTTCCTTTAAGTAAATGGTATAAAATATTAATGTAATTTTTGATTTTACTAATAAACCTTCTTAATACATTTCATATTAAATACATATTTGAGATTAAATGCCAGAAGATTTAGACAAATTATGGTATCGTGCTGCTAGAACCATTGCTAAAGCAGGTAAAATGCCAATTCCAATAAGTTCAACAGTAATAGAATTATTAAAGGCTATTATGACTGAGCAGCAAGCGAAGTTTATTTTACATTTCAAATCACCTACCTTAAATATAGATCAAATTAAAGAAATAACGCGTTTGGATGATGATATCCTCAATGAAATCTTAAACGATTTAATGAATCGAGGTATTATTGTGGGTGTTCCAAGTCGAACTACAGGATTAATGGTATATCGTTTATTGCCAATGTGGCCGGGACTATTTGAATATCAATTTTTAAGGGGCACAACTACGGACCATGATAAGAAAAAAGCTCACCTTTTTGAGAAGATATTTGAGGAATTAAGAGAAGGGACTCAAAAGAATTATGATACTATAATAGAACAATTTAAAAAGTTTCCGGCTCTTGATAGAATCATACCAGTAGAAGAACAAATCGATATAGGGGCTGAAGGCATCCTACCTTATGAAGAAATTAAGAGTATCATAAATGATTATGATATTATCGCAATCTCTAATTGCTATTGCAGAACAGAAAAAGAATTAGTTAATGATCCATGCAAATTGAATGCTCCAAAATTAAATTGTTTTTTCTTTGATAAAAGTGCCCAATTTGTAGTCCAACATAACTTTGGAAAGGAAATTTCTAAAAAGGATGCTTTAAAGGTTTTTCGAGAAGCCGAAGATTATGGTTTAGTTCATAAAGTATTTCATGTTCATTTGGACACCACAAATAATATTGAAGCGATCTGTAATTGTTGCAAATGTTGTTGTGGACCATTTCAGATGTATTACCAAGGAATAATGCCAATTCATACCATTACCTCCTATATTGCAAGAGTAAACATGGAAGACTGTATTGGATGTGGTACCTGTGTTTCAAAATGCCCGATGGAAACAATTGAATTAGTAGATGGTGTTGCGGTCATAGATGAAGCTAAGTGTATTGGATGCGGTGTTTGTGCACACCATTGTCCAGAAAATGCGATAGAGTTAGAGCGAGTTGGCCCAAGAGAAGTATTTGTGCCTCCAAAGAAACAATCAAATAATTAACATTTACTATTTAAGAGTTATTGCTAGTCTCTTCCATCAAGTGTAAAAAATTTGCTAAAACTAAAACTTTTTTTAATCTGTAAAGACTTTTTGCAATGTAGAAATATTAAATTGTAATGAATTTAATTTCGATAATTAAAGTGAAAAAATCTTGAATACAACTGAACTATTAAGAATAATAAGTAACCTTGCTTCTAAAAGAGCGCCTTCTGGTCTTGAAGAATGGCGTGGCGCAGTATTTAAGAAAGAAATGGAAAATATTATAAAAGAAAAAGATATCCCGATCAAAATTGATGAGTTGGGAAACGTTTATATCAAATTTAAAGGAAAAGAGAAGAAGAAATCCATTGCTATCGTTGCCCACTTAGATGAAATTGGAGGAACTATCCGAAAAATAAATAAAGACGGTACTTTAGAATTTTCAAAAAGAGGAGGTTACGAGGGAAGATGGTTAGTATCAAGAAGAGTAGTAATTTTAAATAGGGATGGAGAGTGGATTAATGGAATTATCGCAGGGAGAGCGACTCATGCTGTTCCGGAAAAACTAAGAGTTAAGGAAAAGATTAATACTGATGAGATGGAGATTTACATTGGAGCAATATCAAAAGAAGAAGCAAAAGAGAGATATAAGCTTCACATTGGGGCTCCATTTGTTTTTTCTGGAGATTTTGGATTATTAAATCCTACTATTGATGATAAGGTTATTGCAGGGTATTCAATGGATAATTTAGTTGCCCTCACAGCTTTAATTTCTCTTTCAGAAAAAATACTTAAAAATTTACTCACCGAATTTGGCTATTTAAACAAGTCTTATGATCTTTATTTAGTAGCTACTACAAGAGAAGAGATTGGAACTGAAGGTGCTCTCTTTTTCACTAAAAATAATCCTATCGATCAAGTGATTGCATTAGATATCGGTATTGTTTCCGATTTTAAAGGAGCAGTCAGTTCAGATATTACTATAGATGGGGGTCCCGTTATTGTGTGGCAAGAGGCAAGGGGTTCCGGTATATTTGATTATAACTTATGTAAAAGATTTGTAGATATCGCTGAAAAGAATAAACTTGACTTTCAAGAGGGGGTTTTAGAATTTTATGGGTCAGATGCGGGAAAAACACAGAAATGGTTAGGTATTAGTTCTATTTTAATTGGGATTCCTATCAAGTATTCTCATAATGTTCCTGAAGTAAGTAATTTGCAATCAATAGAAAAAGCTGCTGAATTAGTCTATCAATATTTAAAAGCTCATAAATAAAAAGGATACAAAAATTCTTTCCTAAATTATCGTAAAATTAATTATATTAAACTTTCTCCTAATACACTTTTATGAAGCTTTTGCTGAATCATTTTTAATAATGTAGGAACGATATCAATGGTTTTGCAAAAAGTGACCTCTTTTTTTGGGATATCTTTCGACCCTCCTATTAATAATGGTACTATCGAACAACTCCTTAATCCAATGTCATGTACATATCGATTTGGCTTTTTTTCTACTCCATGTTTGATATTATATACAACAGAGCCTTTTGTACTAATAATGATATCTGCTCCACGTGGATTTTTAAAATGATGAGGCACTAGTTCTGGATAAATAGGATAATCTATATGATGTGTATTTTCTAACCATTCTCGTGGATAGTGAAATTTGTTATCAATTAACTTACAAGAAAGTTCATCCTTATAATAATCAAAAATATCGTAATCTTGATCCTCATTGGAATATTTTATCTGATATTCTCTTCCTAAACCACGATATTCTAAATATCCGGATATAATTTTTTCAGAATTATTTAATTTTCTCTTCAAATGAATGATTCCCTTGTCTAATTTATTATCATCATCCCTATAATACATTAATTCGCATCCTTTGATTTTAAACAATTCAGAAAGAAGATTTATTTTTTTGGGACCATAACTTTCAAGATCTTTCAATTTAGGAGGCTTCCAATAGGTTTTAGAATAGGAATCCCTCGATTTTACATTAAAAAAACCAACACCTCCAATATCAGTCATATTTATGGTACCTTTAACATTCTTACGTGGATGATAATTGTGTAGTCCATAATTTTGAATAAATGGTGATAGATTCCCAAAAGCTTTCACTGGATAATTCCCATGATCAGATGAAATCGCAATTGCAGTATCGTCTAAATATCCCATATTTTCAAGTTCCTTTAGCAATACTCCGAAAACTTTGTCAATATGAATCATATTAAGAAGATACTGCTTAGAGGTTGATCCATATAAATGTAAAAGAACATCTGGTGAAACAAACCAAAGTAAACTCGCTATAGGTGCCTCATTTAAATCAAAAAACCTCCTTGGATTTTTAAATACCTCTATAATCTTTTTAACAACAAGAGTGTTAACTCTAAAGAGATGCTTCTCAATATGTCTTGAATTTTTTAATAATAAATAATAAAATGCAAATTTTGCTTTGGTTTCAGGGTAAAAATAATCTGCCCCTCGGTTAATAAATTGAAGAATACTTGCTTTGTTTCCTCCCTTTATCATTTCTAGTATTGTTTGGCAATTCTCACCAATATCTTCATTCATTTTATATATTTGAATTCTCTCATCTGAACCAATTGTGCCATAAGATCGAAAAAGAGGAGGAGAAACACCTCTTTCCATCCAATTGTATAATGGAACCCCGTGACATAATTCATTTCGATAATCTCCAGTGTGAGTGCCTGTAATCATTGATACTTGAGTGGGATATGTGACTGCTGGGAAATCTGTTACACAATTTTTAGAAAATATCCCTTCTTCACTTAATTTCTTAAAATTAGGCATCAAACCTTTATTAATTAGCTGAAATAACTGTTCTGCTCTTATATCGTCTATGATGCAATAAATTATTCTGTTAATTTTATTCATTAGAAAAGGTGCTTTAAAAACTATTAATTAATTGAAAAATCTAAATTATTGATATTTTCAATGCTTATTAAAAATAATTATATAGATTAAAAGATGATAATAAGCCCCTGGTGGGATTTTCAGTCCAAAATTCTTAATTTTGAGCACTTGAACCCACGGCCTGCTGATTACAAGTCAGCTGCTCTACCGCTAAGCCACAGAGGCTCATTTTTTAAAATTATCTGGTAATTATATGTTATTAAAGCGGAATTTATTATTAATTTTGTGGTTTTGACAGCTATGGATATTCATACAAATAATTAAATGCTAATCTTACTTTTGTTTAATTAAATACAATTAATTACTTAAATATTAGAGTTGTGTCGAAAAAGTGTTCACAAAAGAAGATGTAGAGATTTTAGCTTATCAACGTTATAAATCGGGAGAAGATTATGAAAAAAGTGTGTGGTATTTAGCAGAACTCTGTGTGAAGATTAATAAAAATACTAGGAACAGTTTGGATTTTAAACCGCTGGAAACTGACAATCTTGTTATATTATTAAATGAAAATGTGGATGGTGTGCTCATTGAACCAACGGAGGAAGAAGTAAAGGATATGGCAGAGGTTATTTACAGTGAGCATCCAGAAAAAAGTAAATTACATTTCTTTATTGCCGAGAAACAGCTCCTATTAGAAGAGATCAAAAAGGTTTTAAGCGAAAATAAGCATAATTGATACCATAATCTTTGCCATCCTCTGATATCATAAAGATTACTCTTTGTGGTAAGCATTACGCTACTTTCGTTTTTTCGTATTAAAAAAAGAGGTAATTCTTGAATGACCTACCTTTTTTTAAATTGTATGAATATGCAATATTAAACTCAGAATAGTTGAGATTAATATTAATATTTACATAATAATACTTAGAATATTGAAATGAATTAAAAACAGGTTAAAAACGTGCCTAATTCTAAAAATCCTAAAAAGAAGAAAAAAGTGGATGAAAAACAAAAATCACTGATTTCGTTTATAGAGGTTAATAAAACCAAGAAAAAATCAGAAAAAGCAATCGCTGAAATTAAAGAAATTGAACCTTTATCTGAAGAAAAAGAGATGAAAGGACAAGAAATTAACGTATCTGGTCAAGCTATTAAAGAGATACCTCAAACAGTGCCTAAAAAGCTTTACTTTAAGAAAGTAGATGAAAATTTTGGGTTAAAATCTGGAGGAATTAATGTGGATAAATTAAAGAGAGAATCACTTAGTTCAAAATACCTACGCTATCTCATTGAAAATAATGACATAGTTCAAGATTTAGAAAGAGGTTTACTCCTTGATGTTGAATATGATGGCGGACAAAATAAAGCATATTGTAAATTTTATGATCTCGAGAATGATGACATTAAAATTTGGATCGATACTACTAATCATGAGCCGTATTGCTTGAGTAAAGAAACAGATCTCTCAATATTGAAAAATCTAACATACGTAGAAAAAATAGGCGATCATGAGCAACAAAAAAAAATCTCAGATTTTTCGGGATTCACGAGATTCGAAGCAATAAAACGCTATGATCTCTTAAGTGACAAAGAAATTCCTCTAACTAAGATTTATGGCAAAACTCCATCGGATATAGGAGGCTCAGGGATTAATATTCGATCTATCTTAGAAAGAAATGATTTAAAGGCTTGGGAAGCAGATATTAGATACCATTTAAACTATATATTTGATAGACAACTAATTCCCGGATTAATTTATAAAATAAAAAAGGGAAATATTCAAAAGATCAATTATGAACAACTAAGCGATGAATCAAAAACATTAGCTGAAGAACTTCGTAATCTGTTTAAAAATGAAGAACCAGAAATTAGAGAATTCGCTGAAAAGTATTTAGATATTTTCCTCACACCTATCCCCGATGTAAAACGGGTCGCTATGGATATTGAAGTCAATATGGGAGAACATGATTATACTATTCCAGACCCAAGTTTAGCTAGACAAGAAATCATCAGCATTTCATTTGTCGCAACAGATGGATTAAAATTAGTGTATGTATTGGAGCGTGAAGGTTTTACCTTTGAAAAGCTCCATAAGAAATTTCCCCCTGACGCGAAAATGTATTTCTTCACCTCAGAAAAAGAACTCTTAATTGAGACTTTTAGAATTCTTTGGGAATATCCTGTAGTCATCACGTTTAATGGCGATAATTTTGATTTAAATTATATGTATCATAGAGCTGAAAAGTTGAAAATCAGTAAAGATCTAAATCCAATTCAAGTTAAGAGAGGATTCGGAATCTTGTCTAAGGCAGAATGCGATTTAAGGAAAGGTGTTCATATTGATGTGTTCAATTTTTTCTTTAATAGAAGTATTGCAGGATATGCCTTCAGTGGTGCTTATCAGAGTGCTTCTTTAAATGCCATTAGCGCGGCTCTTCTGGGAAAGAAGAAGTATGAACATGAAGAAGAAATCCATGAAATGAAATATAGTATTCTTTCATGGTATAATTTGAAAGATTCTTTATTAACATTAGAATTAACTAAATTCAACAACTCATTGGTTTGGAATTTAATTATTTTATTATGTAGAATTACTAAAATGCCAATTCATGAGATGGTACGGAGACAAATCTCGACTTGGATTCAAAATATTTTTTATTTCGAACATCGCCGGAAAAATCTGCTTATTCCACGTAGATCCGAAATTTCTGAATTGAAGAAAGGAGGAAAGATGATGTCAAAAGCCAATGATGAGAAATTTCAAGGTGCGTATGTCATTCCTCCAGTTCCAGGTATTCACTATGATGTTGTCGTAATGGATTTTGCATCGCTATATCCTTCTATCATAAAAGAATCTAATCTATCGTATGAAACTGTTCTTTGCCCCCATAAGGATGATGAAGATAATTTTGTAAAAGGCTCTCCATATTATATATGTACCCATAAAATGGGTATTTTTGCGTATGTTGTAGGATTCTTCCGAGATATTAGAGTTAAATACTTTAAACCAAAATCAAGTGACAAAACCTTAACTAAAAAACAGCAAGATTATTATAATACAATCCAACAAGCTCTTAAGGTTTTTATAAATGGCTCATATGGAGTATTCGGTAGTCAAAATTTTCCTCTTTTTTGCCTCCCTGTGGCTGAAAGTACCACAGGGATCGGACAGTATTCTATTAAACAGACTATAAGAAAAGCAGAGGGATTAGGCGTAAAAGTACTTTATGGAGACACAGATTCTGTATTTCTAGCGAATCCCTCAAAGAAACAATTAGAAGAGATCTCCGATTGGAGTAAAAAGGAATTGGATTTAGATTTAGAGGAAGAAAAAACCTATCAATTTTTAGCTCTCTCCCAAAGAAAGAAAAATTATGTCGGAATTTATAAAGATTCCAAATATGTCGATATTAAAGGCTTGGTTGCAAAAAAGAAAAACACACCTGACTTTATTAAAGAAGTTTTCAGTCAATTACTTGAAATTTTAAAAAAAATAACGAATGACGAGGAATTCTCACAAGCGAAACAACAGATTATACAAATTGTAAAAGACAATCTTAAAAAAATAGGTAAACCTGATGCTTTTCCATTAGAGGATTATGCTATCAATATCTCAATGCAGAAAAAAATTAGCAATTATAATAAGACAATCCCCCAACATGTAAGAGCTGCTATCGAGCTTGAGAAAATAACGGGAAGGGAATTTCAAAAAGGTGAAACTATTCGCCTTATTAAGAGTAAAGACAGTGTTGGTGCCAAAGTTTTAGAAATAGCAAAACTTCAAGATATTGACATCCCCAAGTATAAGGAATTACTTAAATCCGCTCTTGAACAAGTATTAGATGCACTAGGAATAACCTTTGAAGAAATTCGAGGTATAAAAAAAATGGATTCTTTCTTTTAAACACTGTTAGCATATATCTAGATGAGTACATAAATCAAGGTCATTATTAAAGCACATAAAATCGGGTTTAAGATATTATCATCAAGTTTTAAGTTTAAAAGGTCAACTATTAGGAAGCCTGACGCACCCCCTAAAGCTAATAACAGTACGTAGATTAATTCAATTGAAGGTTCAAAGACCCAAAATACTATGAGAGAAGCAACAAACGAAACAACAAATCCACTTATATAGCCCTCAATTGTTTTTGTACTGTTCTTTGGAAAATGGTGCATGCCGAATCTTAATCCTAAAAGTGAAGCAGCTCCATCCCCTAAACTAGCAATTAATGCTGTAGCTGTGAAGATGCTAAAAGGAGTCCAGAAAAAAATAGGCACTAATGATAAAATCAAGGCAACAGGTTTCGTAAATTCACAATTCTCCTTTCTTTTTAACGTCTTCACCAATAAGTTTGAAATGCTTTGAGGTACAAGATGGAAAAGATTCCTCTTCTCGAATATATAAGATAATCTCACATAATCTAGAGCGGCAAATATGATTATTGCTGTGTATCCTATGGTTAAAATCAAGAAAATACCATACTCTTCACCATTTATCCCCCAGAATTCATCTGCTTTCCAAATCCCTTCCCAAATATGTATTGCAAATAACCATAAAAAAATGATTAGCACTGCGGGTAATAAGTGAAAAATTTTTCTGTGAAGGTCAGTATTAAAGGAGTGACTTTCTTCCTCACAGATAGCATCATCATGAGAGTGATTAAATTTACTGAAAAAATATTCAAAATTTCGCTCTTTCTTTAATTCTGGATTTTTTCTAATAACAAACTGATATTGGTACAATAATATGAGAATTATCAGGAGGGGCCCATATATACAAATAATCGTCATTGAAAGCCATTCAAAAAATCTTACGCTAAAATTGTCTCTCTGGTAAAACGCAGGATATAGCACTCCAGCCAAAATCCATAGGAAAAAAATAACAATAGTATTTAAAAAATTATGATATAAAGGGTAGTTTCTTTTTAACTTGATTCCATAATATAACTGAATACAACCATTAACAACAAAAAAGATAGTTACTGGTATCGTAAATATATTATAGACCATCTTATCTTAATTTAAATCATTCTCTTAAAAATAGCTTTCCAAAAATACGATATTTATAAATATAATCTCGAAGGAAAAACTCATTAAAAAACTAAAGATTTACCCTCCTGCCAATGGAGGAAAGATTGCTACTTGATCGTGTTCAAGCAATATATAATCATTATCATGGCATGGGAGGCCATTAATTAATATAATCAATTTTCCCTCCTTTTCAGAGATTCTAAATTTTTTTATTAATGACTTGATAGTGCTTCCTTCAGGAATATCAACGATTGATTTCGGAGGACCGTAAGTTCTCAAATTCGCAAATAATTTTACCATAATAGATATAGAGCCAATTTTTGGTATTTCTGCAAATATAATACCCATATTTTTAGGAAATAATCCCACTCTGTCTCCTTCCTGTACTTCTTTGCCAATGCCGCTATATCTCCCGTTTACAAAGATGTGACTGACTTCAGATTCTAAGATGTCTAGCTTATCCATTACATCAGATACTCTAAGCTTTTCCTTATCGCTAATATCTAATTTATTTATATTCTCTCCATTAGAGCTCCCTGGTTTCACCTTTTCCTTTAACATTCCGTATAGTTTCAGATTTAACTCCATTCAATAACCACCTTCTTTCATGATCTAATCTTTGTAAAAATGCTTTAAACCTTCTCCTTATGATTTAAATGCCTAAGCACTACAAATCAAATATCCTATTGCTGAAGTAAACTTAAAATTTAGCTTTTATAAGATTTTTATAAAAAATCTATTATTGAAAATTATATGTAATAATATAATGACATTTTTCATATACTTTTAAATATAATCATATTTATTCTTTTATTGGGCATATGAGAGAATTTCTAGTGAACGAACATATTAGTTTAAAGTTAGAAGATGGAAAGACAGTAATTTATATTGATGGGATCTTATTTAGGCAATGCAAATATATTTTACTAGCAAATCTAAAGTTTGATGATATTAATGGCTTTATTAAAGATTTTAGTTCTATAGATGAAGAATCAGAAAAGTATAACCATTCTTTAGAGGGGGAATATGAAAATCTAAAACTGTTATCTCCTGAAGAAGAATTCCAAGCTCATTGCTCAAATTTACAGATATGGGCAGAAAATAATTATGATACATGTCTCTTGCATAGTAATTTAGCGTTCCCCTTACTGAAGCGACTTTATGATGTTGGTGATATAAAAGCGCGAAGCTTTTACAAAGAAGAAGTTGTAAAACGATTTTCAAGTGGATACCTTCCAACAGCATTATATCTTGTAAAAGAATATTATTTAGATTCTTTAGAAAGAGAGGAATTAGAACTTTGTTTTCTAGATGTTAATCTTAAACTCTGTAATAATATCATTAAAGAAATTGACAATACAAAAGACTTTCTTAGAATCATATTTCCTATTATTCAGTATCTGGCTTATTTTGGAGATTCAAAAGCAAAAGAATTGGTAGAAATAAATTTAAAAAACCATATTGAGCGTAGTGATTTACCAAGTATATTGAGATTTATAGTAGATTTCAACTATGATTTTGTAGATAAGAATTATTTTAGATCTGAATGGTTGGAAGAAAAATCTGAATTACGAAACTACATAATAACCACTTTGAGGGATGAGAAATTCCATAAAGGCTATCCAAGTTCTTACAGAGAATTTCCTTTTGAACTAATAACAATTTTTGACGAATTAGAAGTACCAGATGAAAAAAATTTTATATGCTATGATATATTTAAAAATGTTGATTTAAATAATAATAATTTAGTCTATTTCTTAATCACCGAAGGATTGATGGATTTTTTCCCAAAAGATATCATCCAAAAATGGATCTTCTCAAATAAAAAATATACAGAGTTATATCAATTATATCGCTAATAAAAAAGTTAAAAGTAAATATAAAAAGATAAATAATTTAATTTTAAAGTCCAAATAACAAAACGTTGTCTAAAACTTCATGGACTTTTTTCAGGTTTTCTTCGCCTAATGCCTTGTCAACATTAACCTTGAGGTCTAAAAGCGTGCTAAACGCTTTCACCACAGTGTTTTGAAGAAAACTATTAAACTGGCTCTTCTGTTGATTTTTCTCCTTGAAATATTCAACCCGATCTAACATCGCCTTTTGATATTCTTCCGCTGTCGTCGTCTTTAATTCCACTAATTTTCGTAATTTCATTCCATCCTTCGTTTCTACTAATTCATCGGGCATATTTATTTCTCCTCCTTGTTTATTCCACCATTCTGCGCGACTTTCGGTTGTATTTCACGTTCTATATCTTCCCGTGCTTGGCCTAAACTTGTATCAAATTCTTGTTTGACCTTTTGAGTGAGCTTCTTCGCTACTTGTTTCTCGATATCAGGCCGGTGTAATGTGTTCATTGTACAAAATGGAACTTCCTTCACTGAACCATCAGGCATCGCCACACCAAAATGAACAATGCATCGTCTTGTCCTTTCTATGTCCATATTATAGGCATCCTGAAAATGCATGCTCGATAAGAGCAATGTGCCGTGAGTAAATGAGCTAATACTTTCCCAATCTCCATTCATTACCAAGCGCGAAAACATTTCCATGAGTTTCCCTGGTTTCTTAATATATTGAAGTACGCCTAATAGGAATCGTGCTTTCAGCTGCGTCTTATCTAAGAAATTTAAACCGTTATCTAAGGTTTTACCCGCATCCCCCATTAAATTTTCAAAAAATTTTAGAGGCTCTTTCTCTTTATGTTTTACTTTCGCCCAAAATCTATTGGCGAAATCGATGACTTTGAGCGGATCGAAGTAATCCGTAATCGGAACCATCTCTTTCGTGTCAGGATCGACGACCATATAACTTGCGAAGCCACAATCCGGATGACACGTGAATTCTATGGGATCTACTTCAGCCAAGTAAGCTATAATTCTCCCAAATTCAACTATGGTCGAAAGAGGGTACCACGAAGTTTCAATACCAATTTTTCCACCAGTTTGATTATCTATTTCTTGAATTACATCTGCATTGGTAATCCTCAAATCTCGCATTTCCTCTGCACTTATTCTTCCGCACAGAGAAACAGGCTGAAAGGTTATCCCACGTACTACATCAATGTTATCAAGTGCAAACTGAATAATATTCCCCACTTCAATATCTGTGACTCCGCGTGCGATGGTTGCAACAAGATTGATTGAAGAGAGCCCCACTTTTCGACAGTTCTCAATAACTCGCATCTTATATTGCATTAAATTCTTAATTCCACGAGTTTTTTCATAAGTGACATTGTTAATTCCGTCAAACTGAAAGTAAAGGGTATCGAGTCCCATTTCATAGACTTTTTTAGTCCATTCAAGCCCGCCTTTCTTCTTCTGAAAGCCGTAACCATTAGTGGCTACGATAACTTCCTTAAAGCCTTTATCTTTAGCCATTTTACAGATTTCTGGGAAATCTTTGCGAACCGTTGGCTCACCGCCAGTGAACATAATTGCTACAGCAGGAAAGGGTTTGTTTCGGAAATGATCCATAATTCTTTCAAGTTCTTCCATGCTTGGTTCAATTAAATAACCTGCTTTTTCCACATTCGCATAACAAAAATTACAGTTGAAATTACATCGATTCGTAAGGTCAATGAGGGCAAGTGAACATGTAGAGAGATGTTCTGCGCAGAGACCACAATTATATGGACATCCTCGAGGATCCTCTATCGCGCAATCGGGAGGGTTGGCATCACCGTTCTTTTCAAATTGCCACACTACTTTTCCATCTTTATCTTTTTTCGCATAATGCGTCCATTTATAATATTTCGCTGAAGAGCTAATTAAATCTCTGAAATCACCATGTTCTTCACAGGTTTTATACATATAAACTTTACCATCGTCATCTTCCTTTACTACAGCTGGAATCCGTCCCAAGCATTCAGGGCAAACACTGAAAGTTTTTCGATAATATTTAGCGTCTAAAATATCTGTTCCGTCTAAATGGTACATAATTATAATTCTCCAAATTTTTAAAAATAGTAAATTTTTAAACAAAAATAGGTTTTAAGTTATTTAAATAAAATCAGATGATTAATACCTCTATTAATATTATTAAAGCTCGTAATGGTTTACAGATCGGTATTCAATTCTCTCTTTTCTTGTTTTATTACTAGTATTTATAAAGTCAAAAATATTTTAAATTTAAAAGTTTAAAGATCGCTCTCTATCATGAATACTTCTTATCTTTTGTATACTTCTTATGTTCTTATCATGTATATTTATCTAGCTGTAACTCAAATGGAAAGGCAATCATAGGATATTCTTTTATAAAAGAGGTAAATATTTATTGCCGGGTTAATAAAGAAAGAAAAAACATAGAAAAAACTCAAAAATAATTTTTTATTCATTCAATAAGCGATATGCCACGACTGAGAATATCACTGGAATGCTCAACCCAAGAGTTAATGTTATCCAATCTGGAAATTGAAAAGAAAGAGCTCCCAAAAAATCAAGGACTAGGCTGCCTAATGCGAAAATACCAAGTAATGTAAGGAATAACTCCACTCTTTTACTTCTCCTTGCGGATTCAATTTCATCTAGTTGACTTATTAAATCACGTAAAATATCCATTTTTGTAGTTGCGGCTTCAAGTATAGCTTCAGTTCTCCAAACTTTGCGGATTTTTTCTATAAAAGCAATGCTATAATACGTAGAAGTTACATTTCGTGGTTTGTGAGTATCTAATACTAAAATGATGTGATTTAGCAAAGCATTTACGGCATACACATCTCGATATTCTTCAGTTCTTTTATGTTTCAAGTGAGAAGTTACAATATTCAAGAGAATATAAAAACCACGGTCCAATTCCCAAGCTGTCTTCCAAGTATAATGCTGAATCGCTATCCATTGTATCCAGTCCTCATTAGCAATGATTTTTGGGGCTCTATTGCGGATATCTGGAATATTCGGCAAACAAATCAAAGAATCTCCTGATTCTACATAAGCAAATATATTAGGTAAAATAGAATAATTGTAAATTCCATCGGGATTGACATTAAGAAGGACTTTTTGAAAATGTTCCGAATCAGGGTTAAAGTCTTCTGACATGATCGCTACTATCGTACTGTGTGTCCAAAATAATTGGGTGGTCATTTCTTCACTCAAACGAGTAAAATCCATGATTGGAGTCTTCAATATTGGAGGATTTATATCTTCAACTACTTTATTAAATATTGAATTTAATTCTATGATGACAGGGGCAAAAATTGACTCCATATCTATCCCAAATTCACTTAATGGATGTGAATGCTTTTGGATGAAGAATCTAACCCTTTTTAATACTTCCATATCCTGCCAGGATTCTTGAGGAAGATATACCATGAAATGAAGGATAGCGCAATTAAAATGGTAAATATCAATACGAATCTTATCGATCTTTACTTCTATGTATTTATCGTTGCTAATTTTAATATTAAATTCTTTGGATTCCAGTGCATTTGTAATATCTACGCTTAAAAATGTGCCCACTCTAGGCGGTGAATAATTATCTACTGCCCCAGAAGCTAAAACTCCGACACTCTCTTTGGACCATTCAAATTTTGTATGATTATTTAGTAGATAATCAGTGATTATTTTACGATATTTCTTTTCTTCGGTAATTGTATCAAAATCAAAGATTTGATCTGGACTATACACACCTGTTCCATAGAAATAAAGTTCTTCTGCTTTGGGAAGATCTTTTGAAAAGCTAATCGATTTTTTTTCTTTTACAACTTTCGCTATAATCCTTACACCAAATTTATAACCATCATTGGCCATTTCTATAAGCATTTTATGCCATTTGTCAGGCACTACAAGTTTCTCTTTATATATCTTTTCCATCCCTCTTAGGTGTGTTTCATAGACTTCACTAAGATCTTCAATAATAATGTTAGTAAATCCTGCTTCTTTCAGATCCTGAACAAAATCGTGCACTGATAGCCTTATCATTTCTGGAAACCCTACTTCACTCGTAATTTTTTCGAAATGTTGAATTCTCTTTTCTGGAACATTTGAAAAAGGTATCCATAATTGGAACCCAAATCTTCCATGAGGTTTAAGAACTCTACTAATTTCCTTAAAAATCACTTTTCGCTCTTTATGGGCCAAACCATCCGGATCTTGACCATATACCATGTCAAATGAAGATTCTCCATATGGTAATTCAAATACATCCCCAATTTTGAAATCTACTAAATCAGAAACATTATAATTTTTAGCTCGATTATTAGCTACAAGAATCGCTTTGTCTAATATATCTATTCCACTTACTCGACAACCATATTCCTTTGCTATCCAACAAGCAGTACCACCCTCACCGCAACAGACATCAAGAATATTTGAGACATTCTTTAAATCTAATTTTTCTATAAGATTATAAGTAGCATTCCAACCACCAAAATGCAGTTGTTCACGAGGTTCAGGCCAGAATTCAGCAAGGCGCTCAATTACAGTTCTATCAAGAGATCCTTTTGGTTTTCTTATACTTTTTTTTTGGTTACTCATTTTATAATCATTCAAATCTACTAATTGCTAATAGGAAACGGTTAATAAAATATAATACATAATAAATAAATGCATCTCTTATAAGCATTATATCAATATCGTTATATGAGTGAAATTTGATTAAAATATCATATCAGCATTTTAATTCTTTCTTTTATTGTTAGATATAAAAAAAATGATAATTAATATTATGATGTTTCCAGAAGTAGAAGGTAGAAATTTAGAATTTAAAAACTTTAATTTACCGTTTGATTTAGAAGGTGATCTAAACCTAATATTAATTCCATTTCAACGATGGCACCAGGATTTGGTTGATAGTTGGGTTGATTATTTAGTTAATATTTGTAATAATTTTCCAGAAGTTAAGTTTTATGAAGTGCCAGCTTTAAGTAGTAGTTATAAGATGATTAATTTTATGATTGATGGTGGAATGCGCGCTGGTATACCAAATAAAGATGTTCGAGAGAGAACAATTACAATATATGTGAATAAGTCCAGATTTAAAAAAGAACTTGAGATTCCAAACGAAAAGACCATTTATATCTTCCTGGTTAATAAAAGTGGAGAAATTCTTTGGCGTACAAGCGGTTCATATGATGATTCTAAGGGTAGAGAACTAAAAGATTTCTTGAAAACTTATTTCAATTAATCAAGATTTTTGCTTGATTTATACTACAAATTTATAATTTTTATAGGTTTTTTTTAAATTCTCATAAGAACCCTAAATATTATGAATTCTACAAAAAATGAAGATGAATGGTTAATCCCAAAATCAGAGATTAGCTTTGAGTATCTAAAGAAATTCAATCGAAATGCCATGATTTTACACTTAGTTCAAGGGATATTAATGGTTATCTTTGGATTTTTGCCTTTCTTATCCTTTTCAGCAGATATCTATACCTCCTATTTAGAGTTCGATCTCGGACCTCCACCCACCTTATCTCCTAACCCAGAAGTTTTATTTACATTTACCGCACTCGGAGCTTTAGTTGGTACATTTTTATTGTTATCTGCTGTAGCACATTTTCTAATAGCGTACCCCCTAAATAAAAAATATGTTAGAGATCTTAAGAAAGGAATAAATAAAGTACGATGGTTTGAATATGCTCTTTCCAGCTCTGTTATGATTGTACTCATCGCTTTATTCTTTGGGGTTTTAGATTTCTGGTCCTTATTTATGATCTTTATATCAAACGCACTTATGAACATGTTTGGACTTATGATGGAACTCCATAATGTATATACAAGAAAGCTAAAAGAAAAAGTTAGATGGACTGCATATTATCTGGGAGTTGTAGCTGGAGCCGTTCCATGGATAGTGATTACTGCATATTTTATAAATACAGGAGTAAGTGGAGGCGAAATTCCTGCTTTTGTCTATTGGATTTATGGAATTGAATTGTTCTTTTTTAATACATTTGCAATTAACATGATCCTCCAATATAAGGGCGTAGGAAAGTGGAAGGATTATTTATATGGTGAGAGAATGTATATAGTACTTAGTCTTGTCTCTAAAACATTCTTAGCATGGTTGGTGTTCGGAGGAGTTTTCTCTCCAACGGGATAATTAATTTTATTTTTCTTTTTTTTATTTTATAATTTCTCTCCTCTTTGACTTTCATAATGGCTTTTGATACGACCAAGATTCTGGGTAGTTAGTGACATCATCCGAGGGTCATCAATTTCCTTATAGATTTCAAGTGATCGTTCTAAAAGAGAAATAGATTTTTCAAAATCTTGCTTGTATTTATAATAAGCAGAACCTAGATTATTCAGCGCTTGGGCAATTCCTGGTTTTATTTTCAGCTCTTCCATTATATTAAGCGCTTTGGCATAATTTTCTATACACTCATCATGATTACCCATATCTCCTAAAATTCCTCCAATATTCATAAGTTGATTGGCAACTCCGTGTAAATTTTGCTGCGATCTCTCAATAGCAAGCGCTTTTTTATATTCTTCCAGTGCTTTTTGGAAATCCCTCTTTGCCTCATAAATGGACGCTCTATTAGCATAACGTACTCCCAAGTGTGTTTTTTCTCCAATCCTCTCCGCAATTTCGATTGATTGAGTGAAAAATTCATTAGCAGTTTTATAATCTCTTCTTACACGATGAATTAACCCGATATTGTTTAAGCTAGTTGCTTGACCCGATATATCTCCTAATCTTTTTCTAATTTCATATGCCTCATTATACATTTTCATTGCCAATTCAAGCTTTCCGTAATTAAAGTAAATAACACCCATTGAATTAGCTGCGAGGCCTTTAACTTTTAGATTCTGAGTTTTATCAGCGGTTCGGTGAGCTCGTTCCAAATACTTTAATGCCTCATTATAATGTCCCGCAGTTCGATAAATATTTCCGATCGTGTTTAAATTTGAAGCCATATCATCTAAATCTCCTAATAACTCATCTATTTTAAGTGCTTCAGAAGCATTTTTTAAGGCAGGTTCAAGTAGTCCTTGGAAAAAGTATATTCCCGCTAAATTATTATAACATAATGCCTTTCTGAATAGATCTCCCATTTTTTCAGCTATTTCGAGAGCGATATTAATATGCTTTATTGCATTTTGGACATCTCCATTGGTCCTATAAATGACTCCCAGACTATTAAAAATTGAAAATTTTAACAAGTTCGGAGTCTCATCAGAGGTTTGGTTTGATGCGTCAATTATATATTTTAGCGAATTTTTAAGATCCCCCTTATTTCGATAATATTCTCCAATATTGATGAGAACTCCAATTTTTTCATTCTTCTGATCTAATTTATCCGTTAGTTTAAGGGTCTCATTAAATTTTTCCAAAGCATTTTCTAAGTCTCCTTTAGTGAGATATAATAACCCTAATGCATTTGTAAAGAACATCTCATTAATATCATTATTTTCTTGTCTTGCATTTTCTAATCCTGCTAAAGCTGTTCTTTCAGCAGATTGTACTTCACCTAAATCACTATAAATTTCGTGAGCAAGGCGGTATTTGAAAGAATTTGTTGTTTTGAAGTAGTGCTCTCTCATGTATTCATTGAAACTAGGAACTTTCTTTGAAAAATCTTCTTTTAATGTCTCGAAATTCTCGTTGAATACCGGAGCTAATCTCTTTTTCACAAAATTAATCGTGTTTGTTCTTACTTTAAATACTTCGATATTATTAAGAGAAGCAAGTTCAAGGAGTATGGTATCTTGTTTTGAGAGGTTTGAAATGGTATTTATTTTTGATATTTCTAAAGGTTTATATTTATATACTTCTTCAGTTTCAAGCTCTTGAGTATGATCAATCCAAATGATTCTTTTAACACTTGTTAATTCTTTTAACATGGGGCTAATATCGAAATCATCGCTACCAGAATATCCCATAACTACAAGATCTCGGTTTTCTATGATGCTATCTACTAATTTTTTTTTAAAAGGTTCAATAGCGAAGGTTTTGCCTTTTTCCTTATCTTTTCCTAGAGCGCTAATAGTAGTTATTAATGAATTCTTAGTGGGCCTCCCTTTAATGCAATCCCATTTTGAACCATGGATTTTAATTATTGGAAATTGTAATCTCACATTTTTCTCATAATCTTCTTTAGTAATGATAATCATGACTTTTTTGTGGTAGGAATGATACATAGGAAACGATGCTAGTTTATTCTTCAATGCCATTTCAAGCAAAAAATCGAAATTGGTTGTTATTATATAATTATATCTCATGATCATATTAGCTAAAAACACATGATTAGCATTCGGTTCTTTAACCTCATCCAAATAATCCAAGAACGTTAGATCTTTATCAAACAAATTTTGGATTTTCTCTACTAAAAATTCATATCTTAAGGACTCTAATTTCGAGAGACTTTCAATTTCATCATCAGGAGCATAATAATTGAATAATTCTTTCACAAACATCCTAGCCGAGGGAACATAAGAAGGAGCATCCATTGAAATTCCGGCACCCACAAGAAAGGAATATGCAACTTTCTCGGTAAATAAGGCATTGATCTCTTTCAAGGTATCTTCTTCGGGTATCTTTAAGATAAATTCTTCAGGATTAATTTCTTTCATTATTATCTCTAAAAATATTTTTTTTTATGAAGAAACGAACACAATGTTAAAAAGTTAATTAATCCCATTATGTTAAGAATATTTCAAAAACATAGTAAATGGAGGTTTTTAGCCCGCTTCTCTAATAAAGGGGGAATATTTGTCACCTTATCCTGAATATAATGAAATAGAAAAAGGATTCTTCTACAAAATTGTATTATTTTTCCTTATGCATATAGGTTTCAATTAATTGTGTTCGAAGATCATGAATTGATTGACTTATACTCACTCTATAGTTCTGGGGATTTAATAGTCTTTTTGAGGCATCTGCTAAATAATTGATGTCTTTTTCCATGGTTTCCCTTGCTTTTCGCCAATCCTTTAGTTCACTTACAATCTTTCCTTCTTTCATTCTCAAGTGGAGTAAGGGTTCAACTTTCGCAGGACTTTTTACCTTATAAAACCTCATTGGATTGGTGGGATCATAGACATATCCTTCTTCTAAACCCTCTTTTTCTCTCAATTCTATTATATCTCCCGTCATGAATCCATCACCATTATAAATCCTATAGACTTGCTTCTTGGATGGAATCGTCATTTTATCCACATTACTTGAAATTTTAATCTTCGGCTCATCATTTATTTCTACCAGTTTATACACACCTCCAAGGGCAGGATCATCGTAACAAGTAGCTAATTTCGTTCCAATGCCCCACATATCAACAGTTCCTTTATTTCTCTGAATTTCGGCAATAATATATTCATCAACATCATTCGATGCAACGACTTTTACATAACCGAGTCCTGCTTTATCTAAGATTTTTCTAACCTCTTGACTGAAATAGGCAAGATCACCTGAATCTATGCGTACACCAACCAATTTTTCTCCCTTATCTTCTAATTCTTTTCCTACTATAACCGCATTCTTGCATCCTTCAATTGTATCATATGTATCGATGAGTAATATACAATTTTTAGGATAAATTTCAGCATAAGCTCGAAATGCTTCCAACTCTGAATTAAATGCCATAATCCATGAATGTGCTTGAGTACCACTTATCTGTATATCAAACAATTTTCCTGCTAAGACATTTGAGGTACCTACACACCCTCCTACCATAGCAGCTTCGCTAGCAGTGATCCCTCCATTTGGACCTTGAGATCTTCTTAAACCAAACTCAAGTATTGGTTGTTTTCCCGAAGTTAACCACATACGGTTCGCTTTCGTGGCGCAAAGTGTCGGGAAGTTAAAACAATTTAAAAGATAAGTTTCAATTAATTGGCACTGGATTAAAGGACCTTCAATTTGAGCAATAGTTTCATTGGGAAATATGACTCTGCCCTCCTCAATTGATTGAATAGATAATTCTGGCTTAAAATGGGATAAATATTCAAAAAACTCATCTGAAAATAAACCTTGTGTTTGGAGATATTTGATTGATCCCTCTGAAAATTTCATATCATGAATATCTCTTATTGCTTTACTTAAACCGTAACAAATCGCATACACACCATTAAATGGAGCTTTTCGAAAGTAGAGGTCAAAAACCGCTTTATCATGAGCGATCCCCTTCTTCAAATAACCATTTGCCATCGTGAGCTCATAAAAATCAGTGAGGAGTGAATAATCATAATTAATTTTAACTCACCTTCTAAAAAATAGATATAATTCTTCCTTACTATTAAATAAGAATGTATAAATTAAAATACGCTAGATTTTGTTATAGTTTTTTCACAGAAGTAACCCTTTTCAAGATTAATCCTAAAAATCTATCTTGATCAACTCCACCATTACATTTTATCTTATCTCCAATATCTATTTTAGATTTATCATACGCATTATCGCTCAATCTAAGTCTCAAACTCTCTAATGAAAGTATTTCCTCCTCCTTGTAATCAGAAGGTTTTTTTAATTGCGGACCCACCTTTACATCTTTAAGATTTATCAAATAGTAAATGCTAATATTTCCCTGAAAATCTGATTCTTTTTTTAATGCTTCTGTAATCTCCCCTTCATATACGGTAACTCGATGATATTTCATTAGTTTATAATTCGGAGAGCTCTCATCTACCATCTTAATCTCAGAACTTTTTTCTCCTGTGGTTGTTGGTAAACTAATTTTTATTGAATTTACTTTCTGCTCAAAATCCTTTGGTAATTTCGTTAAAGTCCAATCAGATAGCTTAAAATAGCCTTGTTTTAACGAGAAAATAAATCCTGTCCAAAAATGGCTACAAAAACCCATATTCTCCCCTATTCTACAATCACAATCCCTTTCTGGGTTATCTATGTTCTTAGGATTAATGGATAAGAAAATTGAACTCTCCCAATTGAATCCTTTGAAGTTAAGTTCGATATCATGGTTTTTTTCATTAACAATTTTAATGGCATCTAACTTCTCTCGATCTTCTCCATTTATCTTCTTTATAGCAAGATCAATAGAACTACCAATAATTTCTAACTCCTTTTGATCAATAAGCTCTTTAATCTCCTCCTCAGCGAGCGAATCAAGGATAAAATCAATTAATTCTGCTTTCTTTAAGCCAGAATATCCCTTTATCGCAAAAGTCTTGCATACTTCTTTCAATTCTGTAACATTCAAGGATTGCAGTAAATAATTTAAGTAGGTTTTATCATCAACCTTTCGTTTCATTATTCCAAAACCTCCATCTTTCTAAATATTATGAAATTCTTCCTTTAGTCTTTTTGTTATTATTTTTTATCCTTCTATTTAATACTATCTTTCCAGTATTTATGAAAGGTTTTTGGCTTTGTTAAATTATAGTTTTCAAAAAGGAATATTTCGATACTGTTTCGACATTAATTTATAAAATATTGGTAAAACAAGAAAAACCGACAATAATCGGTATTGAATATGGGCTAAGATTCCCATTTTTTTACCCTTTTTTGATACTTTTTTCGGTATGAAAAGATTTATATATTCGACTATCCATTATTTGTTTTAACAAATGATTATTTGAACAAAAAAAATATAAACGAAAAAAGGTGTAAAACGAATGAATAAAACCGATCCAGAATACTTAAAGCATTTTGGCGAGATAAAGTTCGCAGAGGAAAAAAGTTTAAGTGCAAGTGACTTTGAGAGCGCGCTAAGACGACATCTAAATAAGAAAGATAAATTGCCTCGTGGACGTTATAAATTCGCTGAGCTTAATAATAGTAGTATTGATGATTTTGAAGAATCATTCAATGAGTATTTTGAGTAAATGTAAGGATTTTTTAATAATTTAACGTATTTTCTATAATTATTTATTATTTTCAAGCTTTATTAATTTAGGGTTACTGATTTTCATCAAGAAAGCTATATGCATATTATTCGTTTTATTTACTACAATTTTTAATACCACTGAACTACGGGAAAGGTAAATTCAGAGTCTGATTTCCATGAAAATTCATTGAAAAAGGATTTAATAAAAAATTACCCAAATAAATTTAACTAAATTTGATAACTCAGTACATTAGTTCAAATTGAGGAGAGCTTTCTCCGACTTCTTATTTTATATTTAAATAATTCTTAATAATAATTCTAATCCTATTTAAATCAGTATAATTAACTGTACCACTGTACTCCGTAATTCTCTCATAGTCGATTGCCCGCATTTGAAAACCCATTACTACTGAATCCCTTTTTAATCCGTTATTTGGATGTTGCTTAATTATATAAGTATGAGGTAGTCGTTTGGCATCCAAATTTGATTGAAATGGTATTATCATTAACATTTCTGCTTCTGAACAATTCGCAACTACTAAGCATGGACGTAATTTTTGAGTTTCATGACCTCTAGTATCTTCAAGTATGCTAGATAAATCTACCCACCATATCTCTCCAGCTTTAATCCTTGCATATCTCTTATCAGTCATCGTACTATTATTTATTCATTGCCAATATTATCCCACATTTTTAATTCTTTTTTGATTTCATCTGTAAGATATTTAGGTTTGAAAAGTAACTTTTTTAATTGATTAATAGCAATAGTTATGGTTGTTTCATTGATATACTTCTTCTCGTGTTTTACTTTTTCAAAAAGTTCGTCATCTAATATATCATTATTATAAATCTTGAAGTGATAAGCAGTAGACACAGCTTCAAGAAAATCTGCTTGATGGGAATTGCTTAATGGATGATTTAAAACTATCTCTCTTAATTTTTCTACAATTTCTGTTTCTTCACTATTTAATTGAACTGGAGTTTCTAATGTTGTTACCAACTCATTATGTTCATAGTAATCAGCAGTTAGTTGAGACGAATAAGGACCATTCCTATATAGACTATATATATAATTCCCTAAGTTTATTCCCATTTTTTCACTTAAGAAAACAATTTTTTGAATTACTAACCTTGTCTGAAAATTTTTCTGTTTTTTTGGGTCTTCAAGTTCCAAATTTAACTGTTTTAGGATAGCTATTACTTTTTGAAAATTAGAATTCACTTCATTCATTTTATTCCCCCCTCATACTTACTAAAATTTTAACCCAATCTAAGATATTATTTAATTCACTTTCACCACTATTAGTTATGAGATATATATGCATTTTCTTCTGATCAAGTTGAATTTGTACTTTTTTAATATATCCAACTCCCTCTAGAAAATCAAGATTCGATTTTAATTTACCATCTGATATATCTAAAACAGCCTTTAACTCTCTGAATTGAAGCCCATCCCTATTGAAGTTCATTAGTGATAATAAAATGCACCTTGTTAACGATATGGCTTTTGAATTAATTTTTTTTGAGTTTTCTACAAGATCTTTTATAAAATTTTCTTGTTCAACATTCATTTCTTCCATATAATAATTAAATATTTAAATATTTAAACTCTGTGTTTTACTTCAAAAAAAAAAGTAAAATACAAAGTTATAAATATAAAGTTATAATCACGAAATGTAACGATTTAAACGTGATTTTATCATGGAAAAACATTATCAATCTTTTTTTGGCAATAAATGTGCATTAATTATAAACTCAAATTACGAAACTGGAGATTTTTATCTTAATTTTATTCAGGAGATAAATAAAAATTGGGAAACTTATAAAGAAGGCTTGAATATTAAATTAAATCCTAAGGAAATTTGTGATATCAACGAGGTTTTAGAAGCTGGAAAAGGAAACACGAAAATAATTCATAAGTATCAAGAACAAAAAAAGGATTTTTGGATAGGTTTCGAAAAGAAACAAACAGATTTGGTTTTTTCTGTAAAAGGGAGAAATGAAGTTCGATCACACCAGAAATCTTTTTTTGGAGGAGAATTCCGTTTACTTAAGAATCTCTTAAAACATATTGAAGGAGAATTTATCGAATTTACAACTAAATATATAATTACTCAAAAATGACACAAAAATGACGTCTATTAAACTTGATGAGAAACAATTTAAATCATTTCTTAATGAATTAAGTCAGATAAATATTACAGTAGAGAACTATGCTGGTAATACAATCCATGAACTTATCAGGTTTAAGAAGGATACTGAACTTCTAGTTGTATATAAAAGTAGAACAATTCTACTTGAAAATAGCCAAAGATTTCAAGCGCTTATCGACAAAGTGGTAGATACTAATTTAGATGAGATATTTGAAAATTATGATTTAATCATTGGTTCTGATGAGGTTGGTAAGGGAGAATGGTACGGACCTTTAATAACAGCAGCTGTATGTTTAACTAAGCAACAAATTTCAAAGTTGCAACTCTTAGGGGTTAGAGATAGTAAGAGCCTAAATAGAAATCAGATATTTCAACTATTTGATAAAGCAAGACAGATTAATTATAGAAGAAAGACAGTTATAACAAAACCTGGTAGTTTAAATAAATTATGGGAAGATTTTACAAAAGAGGGCAAAAATTATAATGATTTGATCGCTTGGCAACACCAGAGAGCTATCCTAGATATTCTTAAAGGTATAGAGATTAAAAAGAGAATTTTAATAATTATAGATAAGTTTGATATTAACAAAGTTGATGAGAGGTTAAAAAACCTTTCAGAAAATGAGTTTATTGATATCAAGCAGATACCAAAAGGAGAAAGTTATGTACCTGTTGCTTTTGCAAGTATCATCGCTAAAAAAATATGGTATCAAGAAATTGAAGTATTGAATCGCAAGTATGGATTAGATTTTCCCAGAGTTAAGATAAATGACATAGATCCTCTTATAGTTAATAAAACGGGTAAATTATTTTTCAAAAATGTAAGACTAATTGTCAACAGTCAAATTTTAAGTAAAAATCTTGAATACCTTTTATCAACTGAAGTCCAATCATTTAATTATTTCGATGAATCAATTCAAAATGAAATTTTAGAGATATTTAAAGCAGATAATACTATTTATAAATATCTAAATTTAGCATACGAATTTAAAAAGCTTAAAAATCAAAACGAGATAGCAAATGCCCAAAGATTCATTGAAGTTATAGAAAATGAGAGAATTTTAAGAATCAAGATTGATTTTTTGGAGAAAAGTGATCCTGATTTCCGAATCAAGAGATTTTTAGTTCATCAGCTGAAACAAAAAATTGATGAATTAGACAACATAGAATTTAAATACTGTTTGAAAAACAAAGATGAAATAGCAAAAACAATTTCTGCTTTTTGTAATAGGTACATATTAACTAAGACCGAATCATATATAGTATTTGGAATTAGGGACTTGAAGGATATACCAGAAATTTTTAAAATTGAAGAAAGAATAATCGATTTAGATACAATGTTAGAAATATCGAAATTAAAAACTGCTTCAGATTTTCAGTTTACTGTCAATAGATTAACAAAATCTCATCTTGATCCATGTCCCGATTCTTGTTACGTTGTTAAAAGTATCAATCTGAAAGGTTATGCCAATATTGAAAATGATTTAGAGGTTATTATTATTATTATAAGGGATTTTAATCTTGAAAGACCAATCCAATTTAACAAAGAATTCTATCTTAGGAAAGGCGGTCAAGATGTTAAAGCTTCACATTCAGATATAGAACAATTATTGACTAAAATCTTAATAAAATAATGACTTAACTATTTCTACTATACTTAATTGAAATCTCTTGATAAGATTTCCTCAACTTCATAACCATGAATGATGTCTCCAATTGTATTGTCAAAAGCTAATTTTTGCGCAACATTTTGAATTATAGCCCAATTATTTAATACTTATGAAAATGAGTCATAACTCATGGAAATATTAAATGAAATTGAAGAGGAATATATTAAAGTAAATAAAATTTCACTCCATACAAACTTAGTAGGAGAGGGAAAACCGTTAATTCTCCTTCATGGATTTCCAGATTTTTGGTATGGATGGAAAAATCTTATTCCCGGGCTAAAGAAGGAGTTTAAACTGATTATTCCAGATATGAGAGGGTTTAATTTATCAGATAAGCCAAAAGGCACTCAAAAGTATAAAATGGAACATTTAATAAATGATATTAAAGGATTAATTGAGGAATTGGATTTGAGAGCGCCATATATCGCAGGCCATGACTGGGGTGGAGTTGTGGCATGGGCATTAGCGGAAAAGTATCCTAATTTGATCAAAAAACTAATCATTCTAAATGCGCCTCATCCGAAAATCTTTGAACAACAATTAAGAACCAATAAAGCCCAGCAAAGAGCCAGTTATTATATATTCCGATTTCTCAAACCTAATGGTGAGCAATTTCTTTTC